>CAZDYZ010001171.1:0-10019 GCA_964509525.1 uncultured Acidobacteriaceae bacterium | reverse complement strand
GTTAACGTGCATCAGGGCGGCATCGGGACTACAGCTGAAGCGCTGCGGGCTGGACGCCCGATGTTGGTGGTGCCCTTTGCCTTCGACCAACCCGACAACGCTGCTCGCGCGGAAAAACTTGGCGTCGCACGCAGCGTGCCGATTGGACGTTACACCGCACAGCGTGCAGCACGGGAATTGGAATGTTTGCTGCAGGATGGTTCCTATGCGAAGAAGGCTGCTGCGTTGGGAGAACTCATCTCCGCCGAAAATGGAGTGGCAGCAACTTGCAGGAAACTGGAAGCGTTGCTGGCAAACTAAGGCTCAGTACTTCCGCAGCACTCCAATCACTCTTCCCTGAACCACCACGGAGGCGGAAGGCACGACAATGGGCTGCATGGTAGCGTTCGAGGGCTGCAGGCGAATCTTGTTGCCTTCCATATATATCCGCTTCAGAGTTGCATCACTGCCGTTGACCAGCGCGACTACGATTTCGCCATCGTGCGCAGACTTGGTCTTTTCCACCAGAACATAGTCACCGTTCACGATGTGCTCGTCCTGCATGCTTTCGCCTGTCACTTGAAGCACATAAACCTCTTTCGAACGCGTGAAATCGGAAAGCGAGATGGATTCCGGATTTTCCAGTGCCTCCAGGGGACGGCCGGCGGCGATGCGTCCCATAAGCGGCAGACTCATGCTGGACTCCGCGGCCGCGGCGGCCGCGACGGCGAACGCCTGTTTCATGCGGCCCCGGGGCTTCAGCAGATCTATGGAGCGACTGCGGTTGTAGTCGCGCCGCAGCAACTCCTTTTGTTCAAGGTTGCCGATGTGTTTGTGCACGGTGGCCAGTGAACTGAGACCAAGGCCATCGGCTATCTCCTCGTATGACGGCGAATATCCGTTCTTGTCCACGAAACCGGAGATGAAGTCGTATACCTGTTTTTGTCGCCGGGTGAGAGCCATGGTCGCTGAGCCTCCACCACGTTATTGTCAGCGAACAAAAGGCGAACCGTCAAGGCAAATTTTGCAGCTGTCCCTGCGGAGTTACGCCCCCACCTTCATTTCCTTGAGGATCTCTTCCACTGTCGTGATCGCCTTCGTCAGCTCCTCGTCGGAATTATAGAAGTGCGGCGAGAATCGCACTCCAGCCTTGGGCCGGTAGTCTACTAGCACCTCGCGCTTGAGTAGCTCGGCGCACACCTGCGGGCCGTTTGGCATGTCGATCGAGACGGTGCCGCCGCGACGCTCAGGATCGCGTGGCGTGTTGACTCGCCAGCCGTGCCGGTCGGCCAGCTCGATCAGCAGCGCGGTTTGCCGCTTCGACTTCTCGCGGATCCTCTCGACCCCCACGTCGGCAATGATTTTCAGTCCCGGTCGTGCTACTTGCAGTGCAGGAATATTCGGCGTGCCTTGGGTAAAGCGATAAATGGTTGGCGAGTAGCGCGTTGCGCCAATCTCGAAGCCGAAAGGATTCTCGTGGCCTATCCAGCCAGTGAAAGTCGGTTCCAGTTTCTGGGCCAAGTCCGGGCGCACATACAGGTACGCCGTTCCCGGCCCGCCGCACAGCCACTTGAGCACGCCGCCGGTACAAAAATCCACGTTGAGTCGTTGCACGTCGAAGGGTAGAGTGCCTGTCGCCTGGAAGGAGTCAAGCAGAACGTATGCGCCAACCCGGTGTGCCTTCTCCACGATCACTTCCACATTCTGGACAAACGCGCTACGGAAAATGACGTGCGAGATGGGCACGATGAGGGTCTCGTCGTCGATGGCATCCACCAGCCTCTCGGTGTCAACATGGATGCCGTCGTCGCTGTGTACCATCTCGACCTTAGCGCCGCGCGACCTTTGTGCCTCCCAGAAGTACATGACCGAGGGAAAGTTCAGGTCGGTGTAGACTACTTTGTTGCGCCGGCCGCTGAAGTCGAGACACGACGCCACCGTCGCCTGGCAGGTGGTCACGTTTTGCAGGCATGCGACCGAGCCGGCGGGGGCATTCAGCAACGCGCCAATCTCATCGCCAACCTCCGCAGCGAGCATCCACCATTCGTCATCCCAGGCGCGAATACCGCGTGTGCTCCACAGGTCTGTATAGTGACGGAGAGCCTCTTCTGCACCCCGCGGCATCGCACCCAGCGAGTTGCTGATCAAGTAGGTAGTGCGATCCAGGATGGGAAACTCGGAACGGTGGCGCAGCAACTGGTCGGGCATAGGTGACATTGTAGCGGTTGCCAAGCCTGTTGTTTGTGCCTCGGCCCTCGCATGCGCCCAGTTACAATCGGCTCATCTCCAATAGCTTGGCTACTTGGCAGATCAGGCCATAGGGAGAGTCGTGAGCGGCCCGAAGCCGGGCGTCAGGGATAATGTTTTCCTTTGGTACCCCGGTTGTAGCCATATCATCTAAGATAACTGCAAAACTGGGTCGAGGAGTCCCGCAATATGAACAGGATTGTGTTGTTTGCTGCCATCCTTCTGGTTTCTACTCTCTGCCTTGAGGCCCAACAGGTCCGCGGAGATTACATTGAGTCGCGCTCAACCGACGTTTATGTTGCCCAGTGTTTCGCCAATGGTGAGGTTGGGCTGACCGGCAATCAGGCGCTCATGGCCTGGCACGTGCGGGAAGGCTCGTGGAACGGTATTCAGCTCGACGGGTTAACCGTGGCCGCTGCCGTACGCGCACGCGCCACGCTCGGCGATCCATACGGACAGCCATATCCGGCCGAAGCAGTGCTGATGGTGGACGACGCCGCAAGCCCAGCGCAACGTCAAGCACTGATCGCACTGGCCCAGCACGAGGGCGGTAAGTTGTTGGAGAACTTGCTACGTGTTGACTATGTCCCCGTCGTTCTTGATGTGCCACTGGACCCGCATGAGGGCCACGCATTGTTGCGTGCCGGGCATCTTGCGACCATCGAGACCCGCCCTCTTAACCACCACGATCACATTTGCGGTAATGAGACGAACTTTTATCCTCCGCTGACCAGGGTGCAAGATCCTACCTCCGCAGTCGCGCTGACCGATGAATTCCGCGGAGACGGACTGGGTTCGCAGTGGAGTTCGCACGGACGCCGCAGCGCATATATCGCCACCTTCAGCGAACGCGGTGACACGGTGGCGTTGCTGGCGAGGAGACCCGCGATGCGACAAGGCGAATAATGTTCAAGGTCGGGAATGGTTCTTAGGGTCGAGCTCTAGTGTGCAACAAGGGAGTCGCATGGACATCAACGACATCCAAACCTTGTATGCCTACAATCGGTGGGCAAACCAACGCTTGCTATCAGCCCTCGAAACGTTGAGCGATGGCCAATTCACGATGGCGGTACAGAGCAGTTTCCCGTCGATTCAGGAAACCGTCTTCCACATCATGTTCGCGGAATGGCTCTGGTTGAAGCGATGGCAGGGTACATCTCCCCGCTCGCCTCTGCCGGACCCAGATGTCTCGTCCGCTACGTGGAATACCCTGAAACATGACTGCATTCCGTCGCTGGAGGACCTGTCCACTGTGGCCGCACTGAAGTTGTTTGCTGAGGCCGTCGAACAGGAGCGACAGGAATTTCTTAACGACTTGAAGGAAAGTGTTCTCCACGAACCGTTGCAGTTCAGCGACATGGCTGGTACACCCTATTCTGAGCCACTGGTGGAATTGATGCAGCACCTGGTCAATCACGGCACCTATCATCGTGGACAGATCACAACCATGCTGCGACAAATAGGCATAAAAGCCGTGCCCTTGGATATGCTGCATTTCTTCCGAGGAGCGCGCGAGAAAGCGGCGGGAGCGAAGACTTAAGGACGACAGCGCCGTAGGCCAAGGCTTGTGCTCTGAACAACGCATGTCCTTTGGTGGCAGCATCAATCTTGGCAACTTGTGAGGTTCCAGAGGGTTTGCGATCCGAAGTTCCTCTCCTTTCCCTCCGACTCGACATTAAATACCAGGGCCACGACAGTTCATGACAACCTGGTTTGGCAGGTTTTCTTTTCGCATCGATTTTCAAGTTGCTGGTCTGGGCTCACACCTGCGAACGGTCTGCTTGATATGACGGAGTTGTAGGATGGGCCTTCTCGATCATCTGGGGAATGGTAACAAACTCGTACCCCTGCTGCCGGTAGATGGTCAGAATCTGGTCGCTGGCGGCAACGCTTCGGCTGCGGTCAGTGCCCATGCAACGATACCCACCATCGTGCAGCAGAATGACATCCCCGCCACGGATCTGCCGCCTGGCATGACCGACGATTGATGCGGCGGACTTGGCCTTCCAGTCATAGCAGGTGACGCTCCACATTATGGGCTCCAGGCCATAAGCTCGCACCGCGCCCAACGAGCCCGGACGGCGCCGGCCGAACGGCGGCCGGAACAGCTTTGGCTCGACACCCGTCGCATCGAAAACAGCCTTCTGCGTCTGCTCAAGCTGGCGATGTACCGCAGCCTTGGAAATGAAGATCAGGTTGGGGTGGTCCCAGGAGTGGCTTCCTATGGCATGCCCAGCTTCCACCAAGGCACGCGCGATATCGGGCTTCTGCCGCACGAATCGGCCTATGAGGAAAAACGTTCCCTTTATGCCATGGCGTTCTAACACCTCCATCATGCGCCAAGTGTAAGGATCGTTAGGGCCGTCGTCGTAGGTAAGTGCCAGTAGGTGTGAGCCACGAGGAAGCCCGATGAACGCGTGCCCGTAGACTTGAGAAGTCGGCGAGATGGCATGGTAGCTCGCCACAGTAGCGAGGCCTACCGCACCTAGGCCGCCGAGGAGACTTGCAAGCATGTGTTGGATCGATTGTAACTGAAGCTTGACCGGTGTTGGCTTTCAGACCTCTCTACACCACCTCACTCGCTTTTAAACACCTGTCCGTTATGCATCACGAATATTACGCGTCCCAGTTCTGTGATGTCGTTCAGAGGGTTGCCCTGCACCGCGATTACATCGGCGTAGGCGCCGGGAGCAATTACGCCAAGCTGGCCTGACATGTCGAGCATCCCAGCAGGCGCGATGGTGGCAGCGCGGAGAGCGTCCATTGGCGACATACCGAACTTCACCATGTAGGGGAACTCCTGCGCGATGGGCTCCTCCCACGAGAATCCGCCGACATCGGTGCCAAAGACGATCTTGACCCCCGCCTGTAACGCCTTCTTGAATGACTGCTCATGTTCCGCAGCGCGCGCGCGGTCGCGTTTGCCCGCGGGTGTGTTCTCCGGAGCCCACTCTTTGTAGTAGATGGCAATGGTCGGGCAATACCAGGTCGCCTGGCGTTTCATCTGCGTGATGGCGGCATCGTCGAGCCCAAGACCATGCTCGATGGAGTCGCAGCCGCCGTCAAGCGCACGGTGCAGCCCCTCGCCGTTGTATGCGTGGCAGGCCACCTTGCGGCCCCAGCCATGGGTTTCGTCCACAATCGCCTTTATTTCTTCCAGCGTGAGCGTAGGCTGGGAAACCAGCTTTCCACTGTCGTCAGTCCAGGAACGATGCGTCATATACACCTTGATCCAGTCGGCGCCGTGATCCATCTGTTCGCGCGCAGCCTTGCGCGCTTCCACCGGCCCATCAATGATCTGCACGCCCTTCGGCACCTCGATTTCGGGGGCGTAGCCCTCCAGCGGATAGCCGCCGCTCGTAGAAATCCCGCGGGTGGTGGTGAAAATGCGTGGACCCGGGATGCGACCCTCGTTCACCGCCATCTTAATTCCGACATCGCCGTACCCCGCTCCCTCGGTCTCCATGTCGCGGATGGTGGTGAAACCCTGCTCTAGCGCGCGCCGAGCCGATACCGTCGCGCGCGCTGCTCGGTAGGCGAGAGGAAACTTCAGCAATTGGATATCGTATCCCCCCAGCCCCGGGTCTTCACCCTGCAGAAATATGTGCGTATGTGATTCGATGAGGCCGGGCAAGACCGTCGCGTGCGACAGGTCAATGACTCTGGCACCCGCCGGAACCTGCGTCGAAGCGGCTTCACTTATGCTTTCAACTCTGTTGCCCCGAACCACGATCAGCTGATTGTGCAGAGGCTCGCTTACGCGAGGATCGATGAGAGTACCAGCGCGGATAACGGTTAGTTGTGGCGTTTGCCGGGCCGGAGGGGGGTTGGACTGGCCAATTGCGGTCAGCGTGACGAGCCCGACAATGATGCGATACATGGCTTTCTTCATGGTGCTCCTCTATGCGAAGTGGAAGGCAATTGGCAGGCTCTCGGCAGTTGTTGCATGCCTGGTTTCGTGCCGTCCTCAACCTGCTCACGTTCGTTCATGAAAACCGCTCAACACTCAACCAGACCCATCCTCAGCCAACCCGCTAGAATTGCGGGGCCTGTTTGCTGGTAACCCAGGTCCAGGCCTCCGCGCTCAAACTGCTTAACATCTCATATCTGCTGCCCGATGCCCGTGTTCCTCTCCACTAGGACGCGATGATCGCGTCTACCTCGATTTCAACCAGCATCTCCTGTGAGATTAGCCCCGATACCTCGACCATCGTTGATACCGGGCGGATGTCGCGGAAGATCTCGCCGTGCGCTCGGGCGGCTTGCTCCCAGCGGCTAATGTCAGTAACGAAGGTCCGCGTTCGCACCACATCACTGAAGCTGGCGCCCGCCAGCTCCAGCGCTCGACCGATGTTCTTCAGCGTCTGCACCGTTTGCGCGTACATGTCGTCCTCGCCGACGATCGTACCGTCGGGTCCGGTCGCAACTGTCCCAGCAACCGAGACGAACGGACCCATCTTGACCGCACGCGAGAAGCCGACAATCGGCTCATAGGGAGAGTTGCCTGAGATATTCTTGCGTTCCAACCTGCACCTCCGGAGAAGGCGGCATTGTGCCACAAGAGGGCGCCAGGCGGCCGCTTTCCACCGCTGCCTCGCATTTTGGCACTAAACGACCCAGTCTGCTGATAAGGCTGTGTAACCGGGCGTATTACGGGAATTCCCTCAGCAAGCTCTTATAAACACTGCTCCAACACGACATGTACCCTGGCGGACGAGCCGGCAGCGAGCGGCCCGCGCAACCTGACCGAACCCGCGAAGGCAACCGCATGCGCGGAAGAAATCCTTGTCTTCGATGAAGAAGTAGGGTAAGAAATCGCATCAACATAGCCGATAGGGCAATTAGAACCAGGGGAGAAGAGCAAAAGGGCCATGGTTCCGGAATCGCATCCATTGCAAGGGCTATTCAGCGAATTGATTCACCTTCATTTCGACCACGACATAGGGTTGCGTGATTCCGAGGTCCAAGATTATATCGCCAACATCCTTACAGAGTTCTGTCAGTGCGAGCAGTTGTTTAAGATCCGCGATGCCGGCGGACGGCCCCTCAGCGACGTGGGCGAGATGTTGCTTGAGGCGGATCCAGTTTATGGCGCGGCCCCTTCCTTCGATCGCGAGCGCCAGGTGCGTAAACATATCGGCGACTACATCCTGTTCTTCTCCGGTTTATTTCCCGAGAGCATCAACCACTTCCGTTTGCGGCGACAGCGGCTGGAGAACTTCGTGGACTTCATGAAGGCGGGCAAGGAGAGTTATTACATCGTCTCGAAGTTCGACCAGTTCGAATATGCCCGGTTGGCGCCGTTGTTCGGCAAGCTGGCGAATGAGTTCGAGTCCTGCGTATATGGGCTGAACCTGGTGAAGGGTGACCTGGATGAAATGCAGCATCCCATCTCGCGGCGAGTGAACCAGATCGTGATGTAGGGCAAATCATCCCAGAAGCGCCGAAACATGAGAATTGAAGGCAGGCCTTCCGCGTTATAGCGCCGGTTGTCGGTTTCCTTCTGGCAGCTTAGAGTGCGCACCACCTCCATAACTGAGCTGCCGCAACACCATCTGCTGATTCTCGAGAGGTTCCCCAAAGAACTCTTCCGATTGGCTGCTGCCAGGCTGGGCCAGCTCCAGCACCTTCCTGCTCTCTCCCAGGTCTTGTCATGAGCGCGGTACCCTATGGAACCCGCAGACCCTGCCAGATCTTGAGCTGGAGTCGTGGATACGTTGTATAGCCATTACGCTGATGATCGGGCGTCGAGAGCCTGGGTCGCTGTGGTGACCCTCTTTTTCTGCGATACTAGGAGCAGGCTCGACTATGCCCCTAGCAGCAGATCCGAAATCCGTCAAAGTGAACGTCTCCAAGGGTACCGGCATGGATATCGAGTGGAAAGACGGCCACCGAAGCGTTTATAGCTTTCCTTTCCTGCGCGATGCCTGTCCGTGTGCTCTATGTAACGACGAGCGAGAGAAGGACGGTCGTCAACCGGGGGACCCCCTGAAGCCCATCGCGGGTCAGTTACCCATCTTCAAGGCGGCGGCGCGGCCCACGCAGGTAGAACCGGTTGGCAGGTACGCCATACGCTTCTCATGGAACGACGGCCACCAACATGGCATCTACTCATGGGAGTTTCTGCGCGAGCATTGTCCCTGCGCCGAATGCAAGATTCGGCGCGCGATGGAAGCCCCGGCGATCAGCGGCCGATCCAACTAATCGTGAGCGTCTCCACTTTGCCGTCGTACCTGAACGATCTCAATACGCAGCAGCGCGAAGCCGTCCAAGCCGTGGACGGGCCCGTGCTCATCCTCGCCGGCGCGGGCAGCGGTAAGACACGTGTCATTACCTATCGCATTGCGTACCTGATTGACGTGAAAGGAGCGCGGCCCGATGCAGTCCTCGCCATGACTTTTACCAACAAGGCAGCCGGCGAAATGGCGGCACGCGTCGAGTCGTTGGTGGGTGCGCATTATGTCTCGAAGCCGCTAATCTCGACGTTTCATTCCTTCTGCGTGCGCCTGTTACGCCGTGACATTGAAGCCTTGCAAGTCGCTGGCCAGGGGTACCGTAAGGACTTCGTCATTTACGATGAGGCTGACCAACAGAACGTGGTTAAGACCGCCCTTCGCCGCCTTGGAATTGATGACAAGCAACTGACCCCGCGCAGCGTGCTTTCGCGTATCTCGTGGGCGAAGAATCACATGCTTGATCCGCAGGAGGTCTATCTTCATTCGTCAGATTCCCAAACCGAGCGCCTCGCCCACATTTATGAGGTTTATAAGCAGGAGCTGATGAGATCGAACGCGCTCGACTTTGACGATTTGCTGCTGTACGCGGTTCGCGTGCTCAAGTCTTCGTCCGAGACCCGAGAGCGCTACAATCGCCGTTATCGTTACCTTCTGGTGGACGAATATCAGGACACCAACCGTCCACAATACGAGCTGATGCGCATGCTAACCCTGGCGGAACGCAATGTCTGCGCGGTCGGCGATGAAGATCAAGGCATCTACTCCTGGCGCGGCGCCGATATTCGCAACATTTTGGAATTCGAACGCCACTTCCCTGAGGCACGCATCATACGCCTGGAACAAAACTACCGCTCCACACAGAACATCCTGCAGGCAGCCTCGGCAGTCGTGTCCCACAACATCAATCGCAGGGGCAAAACGCTCTGGACCAGCCGCCGCGGTGGTACTCAGATTGGCTACTACGAAGCACCGGATGGGGAGAACGAGGCACTTTTTGCAGCTGACTACATTGCCAATTACCTGAGACAGGCAGACACCGGGCATGGAGAGGCGCTGCGAGCAGCGGTGTTGTATCGCACCAACTCGCAATCACGATTGTTCGAGGAAGCAATGCGCCGCTATCAGATTAACTACCACGTTGTGGGAGGCTTCAGTTTTTATGAGCGTGCCGAAATCAAGGACATGATCTCTTATCTCAAGCTCATTCACAATCCGGATGATTCGATCGCACTGCAGCGTGTCATCAATACACCTGCGCGCGGACTCGGCAAGACAACGTTGGAAAGCTTGGAGCGCATCGCATTGGAAACCGGGCTTTCCCTGTGGAAAGCAATCAGCGCGGCGCTTGCTACGCAGCTACTCCCTTCTCGCGCCTTAGCGGCCTTGAAGAACTTCAGGGAATTGATTGATGATGCCCGGGCCATGCATTTGGGCGCTTTCTCGGTTCGCATGCAACAGACAGCTGATGAACCCGATGCTGTTACCTCGCCTGACCAAGCAGACGCCCAGCGGGGGATCCAATTTCCACTCGAGCAGTTCGCAGCCGAAGATCCCACT
>CAZDYZ010001170.1:0-3495 GCA_964509525.1 uncultured Acidobacteriaceae bacterium | reverse complement strand
AATAGCCGAAGCCATAGTTAATGCCGCCGTAGAAGCCGACATGTGGACCCCAGTAGCTCGAATGCCAGATGTACATGCCGCCACCCCATCCCCAATAGCCCGGGGTCCACAAGTAGCCGACTGCGGGAGGGAGTACCCATGTCCCAGGTGCCCAGAAGTAACCATAAGGACCATAGGCCCAGTATCCAGGCGTCCAAATGTAGCCAACGGCAGGACAGAGCGGTTGCTGGTACACAAGGAGGGGGGGCGGCGCAATGGCTACTGAGATGAACGCGCCGGCAAAGGACGACACTGGTATGGTCAAAAGCGTAACCACAAGGACGAACAACCGCTTGCTGGGGAGAATACGCATATTTTCCTTTCGTCTGCGATCATCATCGCCAGGGGACGTACTGAATTCGCCACGGTACATTCCGCCACCGACGTCAAAGATTCACTCGTAGGAACCACATTTCTGCTAAATAGTTGCGCCCTGATTCGTGCAGCTGACTGCAAAAATACTATCGATCGCCCTTCCGCACACTTGAAGCCTGCACCCGCCGTTGGTTTAATTTCCCATTTTATTTACTTTGTTTCGAATCGGAACTCTCCGAGCACAACCAAGTTACAGCAAGAGGCAAGTTAAGCATAAGTGCGATAACCCCTGGTCAGAAAACGGACACGTCGAGTCGATATGATGACCTCTAAATACGCAGCCCACACCGAGGACAAGCGCCAGCGAGCGGCCAAGCTAGAGGCTGCTGGTGCGCCCCTGTATCGAGAATAACATACCAAATTGAACGCTCAGTAGTGAAGATCAAGAATCACTGAAGTACCTTTGAGTGCAAGTATCGGTAATAAGAAGCACGGACGCTCCCTGTGTCAAGCATCGGTGAAGGACTCGACAATGCTAGGAATTGTGTTCTGGGCACATCTAATCAGAACTTCTCATGCGTTTGTAGTCTGATCTGTTGTTTGGGACCGATGTTCCTCGATACTCCTGTCCGCTGTGGGATCGAGAGCTGCCTTTAGCTGGGCAGGCATTGAAAATCAAGCGCTCTTCTCTTTGTGGAACGCTAATCCTCCAAGCCGTGACTCTGGCATGCAAACGGTCTAAACCTTGACGCCAACGCTTTGTCTGCCAGGGACACAGCGCACTGCCAGCCGACTTTCCCTATGACATCGCAGTCACTCTCCTTGTGAGAGTCGTTCATAGCCTTCCGGGTCTTGTTATTCCCTGTACCCATGCGGGCTTGCTCGCGAAGCAACCCGAATTGCTACACAACGGTAAGCACCGTGTAACCGGCGACCAGCGCCACAGCTCCTACATCTGCGGATGTTCCATGACCGCCGGCAGCAATTATGTCGCTACCCTCGACCACGATGTCATTTCTAGTATGAAAACATCTCGGTCGCATCGTCGGTAATCACTCGAGCGCATCCGACCTGCTTGCCTCCATCGAAAACGCCGAAAGACAAATATCTTGTCAATTGATCGCCACGCTGCAGTCCCTGGAATGCCGTGGTCCGGTAAGTTTCGAGTATTCTGTAGATCGATTTGATGCTGGGCAAAGCTGTCAGCTAGCACTTAGTATCTGTTCTGGTGCGTTTGATGTTATGTCAGGTGACAGGCTTCACAGACCTTTGTCACAAATCGTTTTGATTGCAGAAGACAATATACCCTGCTTCCTATCACTTACCTGGTTAACTAAGCCTGATAATAACCTTAAGCGCCGGAAGAGCTATTCTGCCGTCAACTATCATCTCAACATTAAGGAGCCACATGTGGTGTTACTAGTTTTATACAAGATGAAGCTATATAGAGAGGCGGTGCAGGATGGACCGCCTCAAGTCAATGGAAGTCGCGTCGCCCCCAAAGGGCAAAACGCGATCGTTACTTCCTCGCTGTAGGACCGTGATGTACAGCGTTAGGAGGGACCTTAGCTACCGGCGGCTCCTGCGGGCCTCCGCTTGGAATGGCTTTGGCAGTTGCGGCCTCAGAGTCAGCTGCGGCGGAGTTAGCCCTTGCAACGCCGCTTATTGCGTTCGGTTTTTCACCGCCGCGTGCGTTCGGAGGAATCGCGGTTCGGCTTACTGACTGTGGGTTTTGAGCGCTGGCGCCAACCGTGAGGGCCAGAAGAAATGTAAGCAATGTTACTTTTGTCATGGGAGTTTTCGTCCTTTCGAATTTGTTAGTTGCCTCGGCAGTGCTGTGTCTTTGTGAAAGCTACTGCCATAAGCTTTGTCTAATGTACTGATGGCAAGTCAAAGAGTTGTCGTGCCGAGGTGAAGAGGTTGTCAAACTTTATTGACAGACTTAGCTGCCTGGGGGCTTGTACCTGGGATCAGATGCACTTCCGGATGGTGAACTGCAGGCTGGCCCGCAATAATGTTTGTGGCTCGTGACGCTGTACATGCCTGAGCAACAGACTGGACGGATTCTTACAAAGCAAGTCGAGCGTCCGCAGTGTTATCTGGGAACCTCGAGGTTATCTTGGCTTACTCCTACCGCGGGAACCAAGAGCCCAGAACTGGAGGAGGGATCTCTATACGACTCTGAGCGTATCAGCTCTTGAGTGTGGTGATCTCACTTTCAAAACCTGTTCTCATGCGTCAGTATGACGTTGACCAAACTGCATCATCGACGGTAGGGGCGAGGGTTAATGCAGGCTCCACCCCCATCGGAATGTCATGTGCCGCGGCACTTGGAAGCATGTTCGAAAGAGGCACAACAATAGCATGCGAACGTTCGTTATTATTCATGGTTCTTGGCATGACGGAAGCACCTAGGACCATGCGGTTCAGCAGCTCCAGACCCTGGGACACAGGGCTTTCGCTCCCACGATTGCCGGACGCGGTAAGGCGGCAACCAAGAAAGGTGCGAGCCATAGCCAGTGTACTCAATCGGTGGTGAATTATATTTTGGCGGAATGACCTTTCCAATTTCGTGCTGCTGGGCCATAGCTTTGGAGGCGCTGTAATCTGCAAAGTAGCCGAATAATTGCCTCGGCGTATTCGCCGCTTGGTCTTTCTCAATGGCTTCGTCCTGCAGAATGGAAACAGGCTTAACGAAGAGGTGCCTCCGCATTACCGAGAACTGTTTGATAGGCTAGCCCAGGAGTCACTCGATTACACAGTTACATTACCGTTTTCTATATGGAGGAAATCATTCATCAACGATGCGGATTTGGACCTGGCGAAATCGGCATATGAGCAACTATCAAGCGAATCTTATCAGTTGTTCCTTCCGTCCAAGAGCTCCAGCACCAGTGCGATAATCCTCATGCGTGATCTCCATGAACGAAAGCGAGCGGAGTTGGACGTGCTGAAGTCCGTCGAATTCTCTGGGGCGAATCGACCCGGGGGGAGAATCAGCGCCAATGCCGCCGTGTTCAGATTCGTCCCGGCATTCGCCGTGACGGCGCCGGACACGGCGACCGCGCTCTGGTCGCTGGCGATGACGACCGGGATCGACGCGGCCGACGTCTTCTGTCCGGCCGTGAGCTGCGTCTCGCT
>CAZDYZ010001169.1:0-4441 GCA_964509525.1 uncultured Acidobacteriaceae bacterium | reverse complement strand
GATGAACGTCACGGGATCTCGGGGAACCCCATCCTTTTCTCGAAAAACTGTGGCCTTGTCGTCTCGCAGCTGCACCAGTCCTCGGTCCGTACCGATCCAGAGGTTTTCGTTGAAGTCGACATGAAGAGCATTCACACTAGCCTTGGGAACACCTGGTATCTCATAGGTAGTGAACTTCCCGTTTTCCAAGCGGCTCAACCCATCGCTCGTACCAACCCAAAGGTGTCCCTCTCGATCTTCCCAGATGGAGGAAACGAAGTCGGCTGCTAAGCCTTCCCGGACGGTATAGGCCGTAAACTTGCCGTCCGTCCATCGGTCAATGCCCCGTTGTGTGCCGATCCAGAGGTTCCCCTCATGGTCCTGGTAGATAGCAGAGACAAAACCGTTTGACAGGCCGTCGCTGGACGAATAACCGGTGAAGGTCCCATCTTTTAATCGGCTCAACCCACCACCGAAAGTACCAATCCACAGAGCCCCGCTGCGATCTTCAAAAAGTACTCTTACATCGCCTGATCCCAGGCCCTTGGTGTTCCTTCGGTTGAAGACTGTGAAAGTCACGCCGTCAAAACGCACCAATCCTTCCTGAGTTCCGAGCCACAGATAGCCATCATGCGTCTGGATGATTGCCTGCACGGAGTTCTGCGGCAAACCTTCAGGGCCGCGCCAGGCATCCTGAACGAACTCGGTGATGGGCCTCGTCGTTCTTTGTGTGCGGGCGTTGTTGCTGTCCGCCGCCCCCGAGCAAGTGACGGACAGGGTTGCGAAGATGATAACTGCTGAAATCTTACAACTCACGGTCTGCCTCTCGCTTCCGGTGGGCGGGATAGGCTCTCGACGCCGATGGGAGGTGGTTTTAATCTCCATGTCTTGATCGCTGTGCCATGCAAGCAATTGTGATCGCGGCGCGAGTGCAGATGTCTTCCATGTGGGATCGGATCCGGCAACAGAGCCCCTCTTGCACAGATCGGCCCCCGCAATCGAGAACTTGATGTGCTCTGCGGCAACCGACCGCTCGTGCAAACGCAAAACGTGAAGCATGAAGAACCCGGAAATTGAAGAAGCTAATCCCGGCGTATCCGGGCGCAGCTCGTTGGGGTTGTTTGGACAAGGCGCACGAGCCGAGTCAGACGCAGCAGTTTCATAAGGCAGCCCTCCTCCCAGATCGGAACTAGTAACCAAATTTATATTACTAAAGTCATTGACAATGTGGTTACCAACGTAGAAAATTATAGGCGCGGGGGCTCTGAATATGCTCTATTGGTCGATTCTATTTTTCGTCGGCTTGTTCCTGGGAGCCTGCCTCTTTTATTTCGTGCTGTTGCCGCTGGTTTACGGATTACCGAGAGCAGTATGCGGATGTGTCAAGGGCGTTTACAGATGGGCCCTGGTTCGTAGGGTGATTGTCACACCTGCCATCTGGTGTCTTGTCTGTGCTGCAGCGGTCGGTGCGGTCCTCTCGGCAGATCCAGGTTTGATTGCTCGCGTACCATCGCAACACGGAATTCTGTGGGGAGCATGGGTGGCTGTGGCATTCGGGCTATGCAGTCTCTTTAGTGATGCTGTCAAACGCGACTTCGATTGGAAATCCGCGGAATACATCCGCACATCAGGTGACCAGCGGCCGAGAGAGGAAAGTGCAGCGCGAACCGCTAAGCAGCCCCAATCCGTATTAGGTCGGCGTGACCATCCCACCCTGCGCGTATCGGCATAGCTGCCCGTGCTCCGGTAGCACGAGAGTCCTACCAAGACTACAGCCATTTTCCCTTGCCGAGCGTGTGCCTGCATGTGGGGTGTTGTTCCGAACTAAGAGCGGTGGTTGAACGATCGAGACCAACAACTCCCTCGAACGCAGCCCATTGCGAAGGCATCCTTGCCAACCACCAAGATAGTCACAGCAGTGCTCAGAAAAGACTTCCTGTCACATTCGACTTGTTGGCCACACCGGAAGCTGCGTAAAGACCATGGCGATTATCGGATCTATGGCTCATCCTGCCAGGCGTCGTGGATCACGCAGCTCCACTAAATGATTCGGGCTTTTGCTGGAACCAATGCTTCGCTGTAGCGAAAAAGGAGGGCCGTATCTGGTAATGCCGAGCAAAAGGGCGCGGAGTTGCCGAATGGTAATCGCCGTTCAAGGCCAGCTAAATGTTTGGAGCGCAATGTGGTGGATTGCGCTGGTTGTGGAGCCCTGCCGCGCTACATGAAGTCGGTGCGTCCTGCCCGACAATCGACAATCGCCACACTGAAGCGCGGCAACCTTCTTTATTGGATAGTTCCAACGACTGCGGGTCAACTACGGCGAATGTTGATTGGGCATTGGGACCTCACACTTATCGGGCCATCTGCTATCTCGCATCCTGCGGGATTCCGTTAACACACTGCATTATGAAGGCTGCTTTTTAAATAGCGAGGCGGTTCAAGCACCTTCTACAGCCATACGTTGCCAACTCATTCGTAGATGAGAAACACCGCGGGACGTGACAGCCTGGAACAGGCTACCCGCCGATATGTCACAACTTCTATACATCGCGATTACATGCTTTTTACCTCTGAAACGCTCGCAGCAGTTCCACGCGCTTTCACAGCAACTCCAACGGCACTCGTCACTTTCGCCCTGTAGCTGCCAAAACACTTTGTGCGCTTCCGCGTATAACCCTATGTCCATCGTTGCAAAAGAGCCGCGACCCCAGGAGCACCGGAAGTCGAGGTCCAATGGTGGCAACAGGAGCGTGAATATGAAACAACATCTTTTCAAACTGGCGGCGCTGGCGTTCTTTGCCGCGACGCTCACTGCCGCGGCCGTGGCCCAGGACGATGCGACCATGTTCCGCGCTAACATTCCTGTCGACTTCTACGTGGGCGACAAGCTGATGCCTGCCGGGGAATACCAAATCTCGGTTGATTTGCGCGAGCACGAGCTCGCCATCGAAGAGAAGGCGACCGGGCACACCTCTTTCCTTCTGGGCTCGCCGGATGACGGCTCACGCGATGACCGAACCGTGCTGACCTTCAAATTGGTTGCGGGTGATGTGTATGCATTGCGCGAGTTGCAGGCCCCTGACTTGGGCCTGAGCTTCAGAGCAAAGGCACCGCAGATCACTGCCAAAGCTCAGAACCATGGTAAGGAAACTATAACCGTCGTTGCCGAGGCCAGGTAGGGGTATCTCCGAAAAACTCGGAGAGGACAGAGCCGGGGAGCGTTGGCCCCGGCTTGTCCTTGCTTAGGAAGGATTGAAGTCCACTTCATTTCACGCGGGACGTCAAACGACTGTCAGCCTTCCTCGCACCTGGGTGCATATCAAAGTTCACGTCACCGCTCTCGCGGGGACTCACTTCCTTTTCGAACCCACCGCTCGAGATGAGTGCGAGACACCAGGCTGCGACACTGACCGGGGCCAATGGTTACGCTAGCTCCGTCTCGCCATATCCCGGCGGACCTTCTACCAGCAGTGCTTGTGCATGCACGCCGCCAGATACACCACCTCCAAGGTAACTTGATCCACGATGTAGCGTGCTGCCCAAAGCTTCGCGCCGAGTTCAGTTGCAGACGAGAACACGTCGGCTACCTTCCGGGCGTGAACACTACACCGGAATCAGTTCTCTTGCATTTGTGAGCGTGTGGGTTTTGCGGTAATCCAACAGCCCTATGCGTTGGTTCGGTTTCACATCGGAAGCACTGCTTCGAAGCGGCGACAAACTGTTTCTGCGGTTAACCCCAATGATTCCGTTACTTGGCGTCTCGTGCCAGCAAGGTGCATCCTCTCAGGAATCGGGAGGATTTCGGAATCAGAATTTTATTTCACCAGCCGCACTTTGTCTGGGAGCAGAATTCGCCGCCTCTCGACCGGCGCTATGGTTGGACTTATAACTGAGGTATTTCCGTCGTCACAGTGCGTTTTGACAGTAAACGGGTTTCGCACTACAAGTGCCCAATGTGACAACCGAGCGAGGAGTTCTCAACAACCTGCTAGCTGAACTTAACCGCAGGCAACTTCCATCGGGAGGTTGGGCCGCACTTGCCTCGTCTGCGCAACCGGCACTTGAGCCAACATGCTTCTCCGCGCTCGCGTTAGCTGCGCAGCGAGGGGCCGTCGAGCGTGCTCAAGAATTTCTATTACGCACGCAAAACCCTAACGGCAGCTGGCCCGCCTTCACCGGCGATGACCTAGATGGCGCCTGGGTCACTTCACTAGCCGTAATCGTTCTTCGTGATCTTGTCCCGGCGATACCGGCCAGGTTGAAAGGCTTCCGTTGGCTCTTGAACTGCAGCGGGAAGGAATCGAATTGGTTTTAGCCCTGCTTTAATCTCCCGCACCCGCCCCATGCGGCTAGTTGAATCTCAGCCGTGGTGGCTGCGATCACCCGATCACCCTCGGCTACGATCGGTGAAATCAGCTGATCATGAATCTTATTACAAGCCTTCCGTGGTGTGCACCCGCAC
>CAZDYZ010001168.1:0-3243 GCA_964509525.1 uncultured Acidobacteriaceae bacterium | reverse complement strand
GAAGCCGCTTGCGATGCGCCCGGACCTTGTCACGAGAAGAACCAGTTGAAGTCCGAGTTGCCATCTTCTGCCTCCGAATGTGGTTACATGTAACCTGCCATACCTGAGAAAATTCTCCAAACTGCATCCGTCTGTGGATCTAAAACTATCAATTGCATGAGAACAAAATGCACGAAGCCGCGGATTCTCAATGGATTAGCTCTGAAGTAACAGTCAGATATCGCTGATTACACTCCGTCGAAAATCCTCTCCTAGATCTACCAACGGACAGACTACCTGGATCGCGAGAACCACTAACCAATCGTCAGACAATACCTCGCCTTATGCGAAGACACCAGAATGTAGATTTCGCCCTACAGGTCATCCATCAGCCACGCCCTCCATTTGTCGTGCGGGGTCGGCGCGAAGGGACCCACGGAGAATCCATGGTGGCGTATGCGGGCCATTCACCCGCTCAAGCCCATGGCTCGTCCGCCGACGGTCCATAGATGGCAGGTACAGGAATGTTGTTCAGCCGTAAGTAGACGCCCAGCTGGGCGCGATGATGGACAAGGTGGTTAAGGAACATCTGCCGGTAAGCCAGGAACCGAGTTCCATCGAAGATAGCATTACCCTCGAAAATGAGTTTCCAGTTCGCCTTCCAGGCTTCGTCTGATGTATTGAGCAGGGCTCGGCGGACCTTGGCTGCACCTTCATCAAATACTCTTACAAGCTGCGCCGCTGATTCGAACGGCAAGGGCTTGTAGCCGCTGGCAGAAAATTCCAATTGCTGGGTATTAAGGACGCTAAGGCCGAAGCCGGCCAGTTCAGCCACGTGAGGCGCCAGCTTGCCGAGCGGCATAGATTTGGGATGCGGGAAGAAGTCCGGTTTGTCCGGAACCCTTTCCAGAGTCTTGCGTGTATTAGTTATCTCTTGATCGAACTCAGGGAGAAGAGCTTCACTGATCGTCATAAAGTCCTCCAGGTCCAGTTTTGGTTGCTCACCAGTTCGACTATTATAGGCGAACAAAAAGCGAATTATCAAGTAAATAGTTGAGGTGCGTGTCTGCTCCCGACACATAATTTCCTAGACATGACACCAAAAGGTCCAGATGAAGACGCTCTACTCTATCCCATCACGTGGGTTCGTCGTCACGACCCGTATGGCGGTGTAGGCCGCTAACAGGCAGTGTCGGGACGAGCAAGCTGAGTGGGCCCGACCAGGATCGCGAAAGCAACTTTCAGAAGTTCTTGGAGACCCGGCATTGAAAAGGCCTTCACAAAACTCCACAGATCGCGAGTATGAAGCGCAAAACGGTCCGTTCGTCGCCCTGAATGTGTATGCCCGCTCGACTTGAGGCTCCCAACGCTCCAAAGCTAAATTAGTGCGGCAATGCCTGTGACTTGCCTCACATGCGATGCCGATGCGCCTCACAGAACTGGCTCCTCTAGTAACGGCATAATCACAACGCAGCAGCTGGTACAAGTCGCCCCCAGGTCGTCAACACACATCATCACGATATGAGCATCTGACGGGTGCTGAAGCTCAGGAGAAGCAGTGGATTATGAGGTATCAGCCGAGTGAAGTGGTGCTCCATCCATCTAGGTACGGAGTCGTTGGGGCACCCGCAAGAACAACATGGATGGCGGTCGCTGCTCTCGCGAAACGAATTCATGGAGTCGTCGTGACTCGTTGAGCAGGTGGTCAATGCAATACGAATTCCAACGTGTCGCTGTTGTAAATCGCGGTGAAGCCGCCATGCGTTTCATTCATGCAGTACGCGAATTCAATGAACAGCGTGGCACATCGCTGCGCACCATTGCACTTTTCACTGATCCCGACCGACGCGCCATGTTCGTACGCGAAGCCGATGAGGCAGTGTTTCTTGGCCCGGCCCAGGTTATCGATCCGACTACGCATCATCTCAAGAGTAGTTACGTCGATTATGGCTGCCTCGCACGAGCACTAGCGACTGCGCGTGCGGAAGCGGTCTGGGTGGGTTGGGGTTTCGTGGCCGAGCATGCCGAGTTCGCAGATCTCTGCCGTGATATGGACATTGTGTTTATCGGCCCCGAAGGCGACGTGATGCGGCGGCTAGGCGACAAAATATCCTCAAAACAGTTGGCCGAACGTGCACAAATCCCTGTCGCGGACTGGAGTGGCGGTCCGGTGGAAACGATTGTTGATACCTATCGCCATGCCGAGCGTCTTGGCTATCCCCTGTTTATCAAGGCGACGGCCGGAGGCGGGGGGCACGGAATTCGGCGGGTGCATTCGCCTGCTGAACTCGTTAAAGCATTCGAAAGTGCACGTGCTGAGGCATTCAAGGCTTTCGGTGATCCGACAGTTTTCATGGAACAACTGGTGACCGGTGCGCGCCACGTTGAAGTCCAAATCATTGCCGATCATTATGGCACCACTTGGGCTGTGGGCGTACGCGACTGCACCATCCAGCGCCGCCAGCAGAAGATCTTGGAAGAGGCGCCCTCGCCCGCCCTCTCTCGCGAACAGGATGATGCGTTGCGTCAGGGTGCAATCCGCCTGAGCCAGGTGGCTGGGTATCACAATGCGGGTACAGTCGAGTTCCTCTATGAGCCGCAGAGCCAGCGCTTCCTATTCATGGAGATGAACACGCGGCTGCAGGTTGAACATCCGGTGACGGAGTGTACGACTGGTGTTGATCTTGTGAAGCTTCAGATCCATGTCGCACGCGGTGGACACCTCGAGGGTGAACCACCACATACAACCGGTCACGCCATTGAAGTACGGCTGAACGCCGAGGATCCGGACAACGGGTTTGCTCCTTCACCGGGGGCGATCGAGCGATTCCGAGTTTTGACTGGACCCGGAGTCCGAATCGACACCGGGGTCGAGGAGGGCGATAGCGTTGCTTCGGAGTTCGACTCAATGATCGCCAAGATCATCGCTTTCGGACAAGACCGGAAGGAAGCGCTCTCGCGGCTTCAACGCGTGCTGCGCGAAAGCGTGGTGGTGATCAAGGGGGGAACGAGTAACCGATCGTTTCTGATGGAGTTGCTGGGCCGGGCAGAAGTGCAGCACGGAGAAGTCGATATCGGCTGGCTGGACCGTATGGCCGCAAAGGGTCAGCACCTGTCCCGGAAGTATGTCGATGTGGCGCTGGTACACGCAGCGATCGAAGCCTACGACGCTGAACTGAAGGTGGAACAGGCACAGTTCTACTCTTCGGCTCTGCGCGGGCGTCCCCAGGTTCGCACTGAAATAGGTCACACCGTAGAGTTGCG
>CAZDYZ010001167.1:0-4131 GCA_964509525.1 uncultured Acidobacteriaceae bacterium | reverse complement strand
GTATCCCCATACCGCTGTAACTGACTGCTGTTTTCTTACTCTGCCATAGCTTGTTCGGGCTCGTCCGGCGCTTGGTCGACGACGGCATTCTGCAACTTGCTATGTTTGCGCCCGTAGCCGAAGTAAATTGCCAGCCCGATTATCAGCCATATCACCAGACGAAGTTGTGTCATGGGCGACAAGCCGACAATCAGGGCCCCGGAAAACAGAATCGCCAGAATTGGTATCAGTGGAACCATCGGCGTTCGGAAGGGGCGGTCCAGCTCGGGGTGAGTTTTTCTCATCACCCACACCCCTGCGCTGACCAGCACGAAGGCCAACAACGTTCCGACACTGACCATCTCATCCAAAACGCTCAAAGGTACCAGCGTTGCCAGCACGGCAACAAAGAGCCCGACGACAATAGAACTAATGTAAGGGGTCCGAAAGCGAGTATGGATGGTGCTCGCCCACGGCCATAGCAGCCCGTCTCGTGACATCGAATAGAAGACTCGAGACTGCCCCAGTAACATCACCAGCATGACAGTGGCTAGACCAGCTAGAGCGCCTATCTCTACCAAAAATGTCGCCCATTGCTGCCCGGTCACTCGAATGCCGACGACCACCGGGTCAGGCACATTGAGCTGGGTGTATGGAACTAAATGGGTTAGCAGGCCGGAAACAAGCATGTAAAGGATAGTGCAAATGACGAGCGACCCGAGAATACCTAAGGGCATGTCTTTTCTCGGATTCTTCGCTTCCTGCGCCGCGGTCGACACCGCATCAAAACCAATATAGGCGAAGAATACCACTCCCGCACCACGCAAGATGCCCGACCATCCAAAGTGCCCGATCTCCCCTGTATTTGCCGGGATGAATGGATGCCAATAATTCGGCTTCCAGTTGTGTGACATGAGGAACGCAGTTGCCAGTGCAATAAATATGCAAACTACCACGATCTTGACGATCACAATTGCCGTGGTGAAGTTAGCTGATTCTTTGATGCCAATGACCAGGATTGCAGTAACCACGACGATGACCAGAAATCCAATGTAGTCGTAGGTAAGGTGGACCGCTTTGCCGAAAAAAATGAAATCGGAATACGGCATGGTGGGCAGGTCTCTGCCAATATCATGGAAAAACGCTCGCAGATTCCCACTCCAACCCACGGCTACCGTGGCGGCGCCGAAGGCGTATTCCAGGATCAAGTCCCAGCCGATGATCCAGGCGACCAATTCTCCTAATGTTGCATAGGAATACGTATAGGCACTACCCGCGATCGGAATCATCGACGCGAATTCCGCGTAGCATAGCCCGGCAAATGCACACGCAATACCGGCCAGAACAAACGACAGCATAATCGCCGGACCGCCAAACTGTGCGGCGGCCTGCCCCGTGATCACGAAAATCCCGGCTCCGATGATCGCTCCAACGCCCAGTGTTAGCAGGTTGATTGGTCCCAAGGCGCGACGCAAGCTGTGTTCGCCTGTTTCCTGAGCTTCTCGTAGGAGCGTAGGGAGCGGTTTGGTCGCCAGTAGCTTTGTCATCCGTTCGGTCTTAGCTTAGAGGTTTTAAGAGATTTATCTTATACCGCCCTGGAGGTGGGGCGGAGGACCAACCCTTTCTGGCAGGGGCCGGCCGAGATGGTTCTTTGCAAACTTCGTCCAGCCGTTGATTCCTCGCAAGGGAGCTTTGGGCCCACTACGTCGCTGAGTTAACCTCTCATCCCTCCAACACTCCAAGCATTGGCATCTTCTTGAAGCTTCGCAGGCCATGCCATTGGCCATCCAGCTCAAACCCAAGTGAGAACCTTGTGGTTCGAAAAATCAACGAAGAATCACCGGGTCGAGACTCTGCCTCTGCAGGCGCCTCACGAGAAAATGAAGATATTGCGCGGTGCTGCTATGCTGGGAGTCTCATTTACGCCACGGCAGTTCTCGTAGCCGGATGAATGCGAAGCGACCTGAACCAGCGATTTCCCTGTCTCCGATCCCCTCACACCAGGCTCCGACTTTCGCGCTGCTGATGAAGTAAGACAATCAGGCAAACAGGGCTAAGCAGCGCACAGCACGAATGAATTGGCGAACGGACAACTCCCGGCGCATTCTCCAGTTGGGGAACACCACAGCTCTCGCAAAGCCTTTGCGACATTCAGGTCGTTGCGATGTGGATATCGGAATTGGCTCTCCTCTTAGGGCTTGTGAGAGCCGAAGAAAGAAGCCAGTGCTCCCGTAGGGTCGTAGTTGTGAACAACTTTTGACAACTTCGTGACCTGGTTGACACAACTGTTTTCTCCTCTTCTGATAAATTGCGGAGGCTTTGCAGCAGGAAGTCAGATGGGAAACAAAGTTACGGACGCAATCCACAATTCCGATACAAGGAGAAACCATGCTCAGAACCAAGAGCCCACTAACTACTTCTCGGCCGAGCTGGATAACGGTCCTATCGCTGGTAGCGATCGGGGCGCTGAGCCTGCCTGCTTCAGCTCAAAAGGTCAACGTCACATACCTGACATCCGACATCACCGCCGTCGGCAGCTATAACGATACCAATCTGATTAACCCCTGGGGTATGTCAATTAGCCCTACGGGGCCATGGTGGATCTCGGACAATGGAACTGGCCTTTCCACGCTGTATGACGGTACGGGCCAACCGCAGTCGCTTGTGGTCACCATTCCACCGGCTAGCGGCTCAGGCAAGGGAACACCCACGGGGACGGTCTACAATGGTTCGACTGACTTCAAAATCCACAACACCCCGGCGTCGTTTCTCTTTTGCACCGCGGACGGAACTATTTCCGGTTGGTACGCGGGAAACACTGCCTTTATCGCCGTCAACAACAGCAGCAGTGGTGCGGTTTATACGGGAATTGCTCTGGCCAACGAGGGAGGTGCCAATTACCTTTACGTCGCGAATTTCAATGCGGGGACGGTCGAGGCCTATGACACTAATTTCTCCTCCCACTCGTTCGGATCGAACGCTTTTACGGATTCAAGTATCCCCGCTGGATATGCTCCGTTCAACATTCAGGCAATCCAAGGGTCCAGTCACCTAGCTGTAACCTATGCTAAACAAAACGCCTCCAAGAACGGTGACATACCGGGACCAGGCAATGGCTATGTTGACATCTATGACACAGCGGGCAATCTGGTTCTCAGGCTGCAGCATACCCTTTACTTGAACGCTCCCTGGGGCGTGGTACAGGCGCCCGCGAGCTTCAGTGGATTCGGCAATGACCTCTTGATCGGGAACTTCGGCAGTGGTGCCATCTCGGCATACAACATCACCACCGGGGCATGGATCGGAAATATGTTCGACCCCAATAACCTGCCTGTAAAGATTGACGGGTTGTGGGGACTGACGTTCGGAAATGGCGGCTCTGGTGGTCCTGCGACCACACTTTTCTTTACTGCGGGCATTTTCGGTGGCAATCACGGCATTCTTGGGTCGATTACGCCTCACCCTGGTATGTAATAACCTCCTATGAGAAACAGAGGAGCGCATTAAGCCCCTCCTCTTTTGCGGTTTGGCAACGAGGTTACAAGTTGTATGGAGGTTCTTGTGCCCCCGACACCTACATCATTGCATGTAGGCACGTAGGAGGATAACCTGCCGCTGTCGGACTTCGACAGTCCGATCAACGCGATTCGAGTACCTTCACGAAATCACCTGTCGCTATAATGTGCGCACGTGAAGGAAACAGCCGTTCGAGCGGAACACTATGAAGTTCCGCATCTCGGTCCGTGCAGCAACCTGCTGTGACGACGATCTTGCAATCAGCATCGCTGGCTTGTAGCAATGTTGATAGCACGACGCCGCTGGTCGCTATAGCGAACAGAACAATCGTGTCAACTTCTGTCACGCGAAGAAGCAGCTCAAGGTCCGTTCCCACGAACGCAATCACGCGATCCTTGTCACGAGAAATGTCACTAGCTTCGGGCCAAAGATTCCTCATTTTTCTAAAATATTCCAGCCGCCCAATCGTCCACACAGGTAAATGGAAGAAGCGCCTACTATTGTGTGGATGACGACTGAGCAAGATCGACGCATCTCTGAGGTTGTCACAGACGAGAGAGCCCGCCTTTGGAGCTTTATACGCAAGCGAGTAGCTGAGGAGGCCGATGCTGAGGATATTCTGCAGGACGTCTTCTA
>CAZDYZ010001166.1:0-4086 GCA_964509525.1 uncultured Acidobacteriaceae bacterium | reverse complement strand
AAGCTCCATGTTGTGAGGACGACTTACCCACACGATATCAGCGTCGGCCAAATACTCTTGGCACAGGCGGCCGAACTCACTGTATCCGTCGAAGAGCTCCACATCTCGTGACACATCAGAGTAATCGTCACGGTCGAGGGGAAAAGAAGTAGTGGCGCAGGTCACTTGATGTCCGAGACGTGTCAATTGGTTGAGTATGTCATTGCTGCGTGGAAAGCCGGAACCGAGGCCACGATGTGGGATTCGGTCTTCGACGTAAACAACTCTCAATGCCTGCGACAGTGCCGCAATGCGTCCGCGATGTATATTCCTGGCGGTCGGCGCCAGGTGCTTTACGAGAAGTTTGTGCCATTTGCTTGAAAACTTCCGTTGGTTGACTGCCATCAAGGGCTTGGCGGAATCATTATTACCAGAAGACGCCGACTCGTAGTGCCGAATCACGGCCTGCGGCTCATAAATAACCTGCAAACCTTTGGCCCAGACTGCGGTGCAATAATCGGTATCTTCATAATATGCAGGAAAGAAGCGATCGCTGAATCCGCCCAGTTCTTTAAAAAGCTGAGTGGGAGTGAACAGAAACGCTCCTGAGCAGTAGTCCACTGGGCGTCGGAATTCGTACTGTGGCAGAGCAGGGTCATCATCGCGTCCATAGCCCAAAGCTGACCCATCGTCCCAGAGGATGCTACCTGCCTCCTGCAGCCGCCCATTTGCCAGAAGTATTTTGCCCCCTACTGCCCCTACCCCGGCATTCTCCATGAAGTTGTACAAGGCAAAGCTGAGCGCGTGCGGCTCAAGTTGGGCGTCATTGTTCAAGAAGCAGAGATACCTGCCTCTGGCTATGCCGGCACCCTGCATGCAGGCTTGACCGAACCCGAGGTTGGTTTCGTTTCGGACTATCCGGGCTCCTGCTAGGTGATCTATAAGCTGATGAGTGTCGTCTCGCGACGCGTTGTCGACGATAATCACTTCGAATTTAACATCCGCATTAGCAATTATTGACTCGAGACAAAGAAGAGACAAGTGCGCTTTATTGCAAAACACGAGGATAATGGAAAGCTCGGGGTCTGCCACAGAAGGAAGCAGTAGTCGTTTACTTGAGCCTAGGAGTACGCGCAGGCGAGTCCAGCCAAGTTCATCCCAGGCTTTTCTAGCAACTGGCCCAGAAAGCAGCCAGCCGGTTTCTGCTGCCGGACCAGTTGCCGTCGGCCTTCTGGCCATGGGGAAGCGATTCAGTGACGGGAATCTATTCCGCATACGGAGAGCCCACTCATTGAATGCCCTCAGAGGGCGAGTGACTCTCCAGGAACGAGAAGCAAACGCTTTCTCTAGCTCACCGCGCAGGAAAGTCGCCTGAGCCTTTATTTCATCGCGCTCTCTCTGTAGGCGCGCAAGTTCAGTCCGTAGCGCCGCAGCCGGCCTTTCTAGGTCTGTTCCCTTTGGTCTGGACTGCATGCACATTCCACCCTGTGCGTCTTCAATTTCACAGTCTCGTTGCTTTAGTCGCTCTTCTACCTATTGCACTTTCACGACACTTGTGCCTACTGCCACAGCTTAAATTTGTGTTCCTAAACCAACCATCCTTTAGCTTGTCCGACGAAACTTCAAACCGCATGAAACTTGCCCAGAGTTCTGATGAGCGCCTTGATACGCCTAAGCTTTGCACCGGTGCCAGACCTGTAGAACAAGGTTGGTATCAGCGACTTAAGGCTTGTTCATTCTCACGATGGCAAAGCGTCGCTATAGCCCTTACTTGGGTTTCGCGCCGAAGGTCAGGCCAAGCCCAGTTGTGAGCAACACGTCATTGTTCTTCTTACCCGCCACCGGTTTGCTGTTGTAGCGATCGACAAAATTAAGGTTCCATGTAATCGCGCGGTACAACTTGCTCGCCAGGCCGAAGTCGAAATTGCCACGATAATTACGTGATTCGTTCAAGTAAGGGAAGAAGTAGAGGTCCTCGAACACAGAAGTGTTGGCCGTGAATTTGTGCGTGAACTCCTCCCCGATTGTAACGTTGATCAGGTTGTTGGTCACCCCGGTGGAATAATTCTCGTACGTGTAGCCAATGCCACCCAGCAGATCCAGCGTTGTGACCTTGCTGGCTATCACATGATAGCCTAAACCACCGCTAGGACCTACGCGTTCATTCAGGTCCTGGGCATGATCGTAAGATCCAGCAAATAGACCGAACGCGAACAACTTCTTGGTCAGGTTACGATCGTAGCGAATGACACCTCCCAAGGCATTAGCGCTCGTGGTAGTTATTCCATTTGTTGTGCTTGTGGCATAGAGGCCGGCGGCCGTGATGGACCACTTGTCCGTTGTGGTCTCTCGTGCAGCGTTAAAAGCCAAGGCCATGTTCGTGGTATCCGAATTTCCCCGCGCTAACCCAAGGCCGACGTTGCCACCGCCCGCCCAATCCTCCAGCATTCCTGGATGCAGAGATTTTTCGTAAGCTGCCTGGTCGGCTGGAGACCTAATCGCCGCAACGGCTGCCATTGGAACCTCCTGGGGGCCAGATGCCGTGCTAACCACCACCGTTGCATCCTTCGTACTCACGGGTCCAGACACGATCTGCTTATCCGTTCGTGTGACCACCAGGGGCTGCTCCGAAGAAAACTGCGCGACCGCGTCCCACTCAATTGAGATTGTGCCGGCATAGTCAGTTTTAAACGCAAGCTTCTTGTCGCTTAAGTTCAGGATGGTTCCGGTCAGACGATCACCATTCTTGAGGATCACTTGCTCGGCAAACAAAAATGCTCCGCTACAGCAGATTAATATCGCGCACACACTGCTTTTAAGCATATTGGGAAGCTGCTCTCTTTCCATAAGGTCCAAGCGTCAGAGCACGGCTGTGTCCGGATAACTGGGCCTGCGAATCCGTATGGATCTGCTTACAGCCCGCAGAAAAACCACTTGGGCAAACGGAAACACGCCTTTCGCATCGGACAATAGAACGGACTTGCACATTGTAGACATTTGAAGCCATACTCGCGAACGGCCTACATGGTCCGACTCCACGAAAGTGGTGCTGACACTGAGCCTGCTCTACGAGGATGGAACCGGCAGACGCTTAGCGGAAGAATCCCGACGCTGATCAGGAGTCTTGGGTTGAACAGAAATCTCGCTACATGGCGGCCATGATCTGCGGAGGGGATTCGATCTTCGCTTCCCGCAGATAGTGGGCAGCTTCCTCCGGCGGCGTGGGATTCTGATAAAAGCCGGTGCCCCATTCAAAGCCCGCAATTTTTGTCAGCCGAGGCATGAACTCGATATGCCAGTGGTAGTGGTCCATCGCCGCTTCTTGTACTGGAGCCGTGTGAATCACAAGGTTGTAAGCTGGGTAATCGAGTACTTTGTCAGCGCGCATCAGCAGGTTCTTCAAGGCCTTTGCCAGTCCTTCATACACCTGTGACGATGAGTTCTCGAAGGCCGACTCATGCCGCATGGGAATGATCCACGTCTCGAACGGGAAACGAGGTGCGTAAGGAGCAACCGTCAGGAATCCATTATTCTCGGCAACGACGCGCTCGCCAGACTCGGTTTCCTGTCGCACGATGTCGCAGAAAACGCAACGCTCTTTGTAGATATAGTATTGCTTGGCGCCTTCGAGCTCTTCGATCACGTACTTGGGAACGATGGGTAACGCGATAAGTTGGCCGTGCGCGTGCTCAAGGGTTGCCCCAGCCAGCTGTCCGTGGTTCTTGAAAATGAGAATGTACTTGAAGCGACGATCTTTCTTCAGGTCTACGATGCGATCCCGAAATGCCCAAAGTACGTCCTCGATTCGTTTCTCTGGAAGGGTGGCCAGGGTGGCGTCATGCTCGGGAGTCTCGATAATGACCTCGTGGGCACCGATGCCGTTCATCTTGTCGAACATGCCCGCGGCCTGACGGTTCAGACTCCCCTCGATCCCCAGCGCAGGAAACTTGTTCGGAACCACGCGAACGGTCCAGCCCTGCTCATCACGCGAGGCTCCATTGGGACGGTAGGCTAGCACCTCAGAAGGTGTCTTGTTCTCGTTGCCCGGACAGAACGGGCAGTTTTCTACAAAAGCCGGAACCGGTTGCACTGCGCGGTGCGTGGCCA
>CAZDYZ010001165.1:0-2770 GCA_964509525.1 uncultured Acidobacteriaceae bacterium | reverse complement strand
TGAACAGCGGAATGCCGCCGCGCTTGTAGGCGAAATCGTTGAATTGCTGCAGGAAACGGTCCCATTCCGCTTTATCGGTGCACGCGTGGATGGGATCGATAGAGAAAATCTCCCGGTCGTGGCTGTATGACAGGATTGAGTGTTTATCGGGCCGGATGTGGTAAGAGCCCAGTGGCATATTGCAGCGGAAGCCATATTGTTGAAAGTGCTCCTCGGCGAACTCCAGATAAGCACGAAGAACACCGAGCCACTGGGTGCAGGGAAACGCCCAGAAAGTGAAAGCATATTTGGAGGCGGCCCGCGTCGCGCTGTAGTCTACGGTCTTGTCTGCATCCTGAAGCGAGAATCCTCCTATCACGTGGACCAGTCGGTACAATGAGCGGACCATGGTGAACCACAAGCTATGGATGACGTTCTTAAGCTGTTTGCCTGGGACGTAGAGATCGACAGCGCGGCCAACAAAGGCGGCGGTGTGATTCCACAGCCTGCGCCGAGTGGCCGCAAGACATGACGAGAAAAGTCCGACGTGATCGGTTCCTTTACGGATTTGAAAGACGGCCGTCGTGCCGACCGTCCAACACACGAGCCCTTCGGAGGAGTCGATGATCTTTGTGACTTCATCTTCGGTAAGCTCACTCACGGGACGCGGCAGGTAGCTGAAGTGAATCGCTTCCATCGGCTTGATTCGAAAAGTGACTTCGTATACCACGCCACAAAGGCCATAGCTGGACCGAACAAAATACAGCAGCTCGGGATCACGCAATTCGTCCGCCTCCTGTAATTCGCCCGAGGGATCAACCCACTTGATGTTGGTAACGTATGAATTCACCTGGCCAAATTCGGTGCCGTCGAGGGCATCTTTTGTCTGGCAACACGCTGCCGAGCCCAGCGTCATATTGCCAATCTCGATGTTGGTGATGAATTGCAAGCCCTGAGCGCGAAGGGCTTGGTTGGCGGCGATGAATTGAAGGCCTGCTTGAGCGGTGAATGTCATGTTGTTGCGGTTGATCTCGAGCACGCGGTTCATGCCTAACATGTTTAGAATCGTTCCATCGGAGGAAGCGCAGGGCGTCAAGGAGTGGTAGCTGCCCATAGCGCGGACTGGGCTCGGATACTTGGCAGGGTCTTTCAGGATAGATTGGATTTGTGGAACGCTCTCGACATAGACCAACTGGTGCGGAGAGGTTGTGATCCCGCCGTCGTAATTCCTGATGGTAATGCCCATTTGTGCAGCCCCCAAGCCATTAGAATCCGCTTCCTGGTGAGGCTGACACGTAACATACCTTCGAGCGCGCACGAAAGCAACCCTCGCATCATGTCATCTTTCCGCGCTACAACTCCTCAAAGACCCAACCTTCGCTGAGCAATTGCATGAACTAGGGTAGGAGTCAGGCTGGTAGATTGGCTTAAAGCGGCAACCAGCGGCGCCTGCAACACCCAGAGCTTTAGCTACTCAGCAGAGGAAGGCTCAAACCTCAACACCTAGTTTATCTGATGCTGTCAGTAGGCTTTCTTCTCGATTCGACATGCGAGGCCCATACTTGCTTGAGCTCAATCCAAATTATTGGATTCTACGATCAAGCTGTTTCATTCTCTGCAGAACTGAGACTCCTAATTGTCCGGATGAAGGCTTGCACACAATAATGGCGGCCAGGGAACCCTCCCCTGGCCGCCATCACCTCACTGGTACATCAAACAGCGTTCAGGCTCGTCGGAACCCTCGTTCGACAGATGGCTAGCTGATCGAGCTGGTCAAGTTGCTGGAGACGCCACTGAAGGCCGTGCTGATGCCGGTAGCAAGGCCCTTCATCGCGAGAACCGAGCCCAGAGCGATTAAAGCAGCCACGAGGGCATACTCAATCAGATCCTGACCTGACTCATCTCGAAGAAGCATCTTCAACAATTCACGAGATATCATGGATTACCTCCGCGGAATTGCATCGTGTGTACAGGATGGCCTGTACACAAGATGGACGAAACGATACTATTACTGAACGGCTGTCGCGTTATTCCATAATTTTGCGCAGGCTTATAGCTTATTCACCCATCGATGCCAATAGCACGTTGAGGGGTACAGGCTGTGCGAGCCTACCTGCTTCTTAATCCTTGCTGCCGCAATCGGACTTTGTTTTATCAGCATATCGTCGCTTGCCCGAAGACAGAATGCAGAGTTAAGCCACGGCAGGTCCGAAAGAGGCAAAAGTCGCCGATTTGGCATCAACGCTCCTGTGTTGACGCCGATCTACCAGCCATTGCTCAAGTGCTACATCTGTGCTATTTCCGGATTTGTAGAGAGATTTGTGCTGCGAGGTCCTGACCCAGGTAGTCAACTGTAAGGGCAGGCTAGTGATTGGATCAAGGAGTGACTTCGTGTGGATGTTCCATGAACTTATCCGCTAAAGCGGGATTTCTTCGAAGGGCAAACAAGTATGCCGCATACCTCGAAACCCCCGAGGGTAGGTTGCGACTCGACCTGACTATTGCGGGAGTGGAGGAATTCTTGCCGCTCCTGCCCTCGTCAAGACCGTTGCGCGCGTTGGACCTTGGCGGCGGCACGGGCGCAGCCGCGGTCAGTCTGGCGCGTCGCGGTGTCGAAGTTACACTGCTAGATTCGTCGCCGGCCATGCTGGAGATTGCGCAGCATGCGGCCCGGAAAGGAAAGGTTGCCGATAAAGTCAGACTGCAGCATGGTGACGCCGCCCTGGCTGGAAAACTATTCGCTGGGGAGTTGTTTGATGTCATCCTTTGCCACGATGTGTTGGAATATGTC
>CAZDYZ010001164.1:0-7177 GCA_964509525.1 uncultured Acidobacteriaceae bacterium | reverse complement strand
GGTAATGGCTGATGATCTCGATCTCTCTCACTTCCGGCATGTGGCCGAGGTTTTCGCGGACCTGATCGCCCAGCAATTCGCCCGGTTCGACATCCGGCACATCCAGCGGCGGCAGTTTGTAGGCGTTCTTCCCCGGTGAGGATCTTTCGAACAGCAGTACCTCGTTCTGGCTGATATGAGTGGTGGCCTTGTGGATCCTTTCGTTCAAGTTCACAGCGCCACCTCCATCGCCGCCATATCAATTGAGGCCTTCGTTGTAGTCTCAGTGCAACACCACAGCGAGGCGCTGCCCAGCTCGGGATAGAACTTCTTCAACGGGAGGCCGCCGATGATGCGCTGTCCGAGCAATCTGTCGTCAATCGCATAAGGATCGCTCTTGGTCTGAACCACAAACTCGTTAAACCGGGGTGCCTCTTCGAACAGCACCTTCGCGCCACCCTTTCTAAACTCGCCGGCGGCATAATGAGCTTTTGCAAGGTTCTGTCTGGCCAGGTCCTTTAAACCTTCGCGGCCATACACAGCCATGAAAATGCTACACATCAGCGCAACCAGCGCCTGATTGGTGCAAATGTTCGAAGTCGCTTTCTCACGACGGATGTGTTGCTCGCGCGTGGCAAGCGTTAGCACGAATCCGCGTTTGCCATTGCGGTCACGTGTTTCGCCCACCAGACGTCCGGGAATCTGGCGCACGAACTTCTCGCGCGTCGCCAACACGCCGCAATACGGTCCACCGAACCCGAGCGGCACTCCAAACGATTGCGCTTCCATGCTTACAATGTCCGCCTCAGCCGGAGGCTTTACGATGCCCAGCGAAACTGCCTCCGCAATCGATACGATCAACAGGGCGCCTTTCTTGTGGACGATTTCGCTGACGGCGGCGACATCTTCAATGGTGCCGAAAAAGTTGGGGGACTGGATCAAAACACCCCCCGTATCACCGTCGATCGCCGTGTCGAGAGCTTCCAGATTGACTCGGCCGTTCTGCCGGTAGCCGACGGTCGACACCGCCATGCCTTGGTAGCGAGCGTAGGTCGTGATCACCTCGCGATACTCGGGATGAACGCTGTGGGCGACAACCGATTTGTGTCGGCCGGTGATGCGGGCCGCCATCATCAGCGCTTCGGCAGCACCAGTTGAGCCGTCATACATGGAGGCGTTAGCTACCTCCATGCCGGTCAGCTCGCAGATCATGGTCTGGAATTCAAAGATGGATTGCAGCGTACCTTGCGAAATCTCGGGCTGGTAAGGTGTGTAAGCAGTGAAAAACTCGCCGCGCGAGGCCAGGGAGTCGACGACTACCGGGCGGTAATGCGAGTAAGCGCCCGCACCAAGAAATGTGGCATAGCCTTGAGCGCAATCCGCGGCCCGCTGGCGAAAGAACTCCACGATCTCGCTTTCCGCATAAGCACGCGGGATGCTGAGATCACGCTTCAGGCGGTATTCCGCTGGAATGGTTTCGAACAGATCGTCGATGGACTTGACGCCGATCGCGCGCAACATAACTTGGCGATCTGATTCACTCTTGGGAAGATAACGCATGGGTACCTTTAGCTTTCCTGAGTCAAATGTGTAAGGGGACCTTCCGCAATCGTACGGCAGTATCAAATATGAATTCGCTTGGGAGCAGGTACAGTTGAATCGGTGCCTAATATCACCATCGTCCCCCAGGACTCAGCCAAATTAGGGCTCCGGGCTGATGCAGAGCGACAGCCACCTTCTTTCTCAATTCCCACCCTCGTTGGCCACGAACTTCTCGTAATCGCCGACTGACAGCAACTGGTTTACCTCGTTCGGGTCCTTCAGTGCGACTCTTATCATCCACGCCCCATGAGCGTCCTTGTTTATCTGCTCGGGCGAGGTGTTCAGGGCGTCATTCACCGCGGTCACTGTGCCTGATACAGGCGCGAACAAGTCCGAAACGGCCTTAACCGACTCAACTGTTCCGAAGGTTTTCCCAGCACTAATCTCGGACCCGACTTTGGGTAGCTCGACGAACACAATATCGCCAAGGGACTCCTGCGCGTGATCCGTGATGCCGATAGTGCCGGTGTTACCGTCCACTTTCAGCCATTCGTGTTCCTTGGTGTACCTGTAGTCAGCGGGATAAGCCATGTCTTGCCTCCTGGGGGCGCACAGATTGGCGAAAGTACGTTAGATGACGAACAGCAAATAACGAATCAGGACTGCTTCTTCAGGCGTTTGTAAAACGGCGTCGGAACGATCTTGCATTTCACCGGTTGGTTTCTGATTTGGACGGCGACTTCATTGCCGGTCGCGGATTGTTCGACGGGCACGTAAGCTAATGCGATACTCTTGCGGAGGAACGGCGCATACGATCCGCTGGTGACATAGCCGATCTCTTTCCCGCTCAGGTCGAGTACCTTGTAATCGTCGCGAGGAATGCCACGGTCCACCGACTCCAGCCCGACCAGCGTGCGTTTGAGACCGTCCGCCTTCGCGCGCTCCAGGGCAGTCCGGCCGATGAATGTGCCCTTCTCCATCTTAAGGAAGCGCTCCAGCCCAGCCTCCCACACATTGATCGAATCCGAAATCTCGTGCCCGTAGAGCGGTAGTTTGCCTTCCAGGCGAAGCGTGTTCCGAGCGCCCAGACCGCAAGGCACGATGCCGAACTCTTTACCTGCTTCCAACACGTCGTGCCAGACGCGGGTGCTGGTGGTCTCGTCGGACGGTACGTAAATCTCAAAACCGTCTTCCGCCGTATAGCCGGTGCGCGCCATCAAAACGTTGCGCAGCCCGGAAACTGTCCCATGGGTGAACCAATAAAACTTCACCTGGGACAGATCCGCGTCGGTCAGCTTCTGCAATGTATTCACGCCTCTCGGCCCCTGAATGGCGATCTGCGTGAAGTCGTCGCTAAGATTCTCGACCTTGCAATCGAAGTGGCGGGTGTTGTCGGTAACCCAGCTGACGTCCTTCTCGCGCGTGCCCGCGTTGATCACCAGCATATATTCTTTTTCGCCGAGGCGGTGCACGATCACGTCGTCCACGAACGTTCCCTTCGGATAGAGCATGGCCGAATAGCGGCATTGCCCCACCGCCAGGCCCGCGGCATCGTTCATGGTGATGTATTGCACAGCGGCGAGAGCCTGTGATCCCGAGATGCGTATGTCGCCCATATGGCTAACGTCGAAGACGCCTACGCCATTCCGCACTGCTAGGTGCTCCTTCATGAGCCCGCCTACAGCAGGGTACTCGACAGGCATGTCCCACCCGTTGAAATCGACCATCCTCGCGCCCATCTGGCGATGGACAACATTCAAGGAAGTCTTGCGGATTGGCGGGGCCGCCAGGGTCTCAGAGGACAAGCAGGAATCCTTCGGCGCACAGATCACGCCCATGAGGTCGGTGTAACTAAGTACGGTACCATGCAGGATTTCGTCGGTCAAAGGGCAGGCATATCTGGGACGTCGCGATCTCGAGTAGGCAGTGTCCGTAACCTTGGAACGTTGCGCGCCGCATCCGGCGGCTGATGATGTGCATGGGGTTGTGTCCCAGCTTGATATCCGATTGAGCACAAATAAGCAGAAAGATTCTGTGGTAAAGCGGGCAAGATCTCCCCCCGTCTTCGCTGATCAACGGCAAGGTAAGCTCACCTTCAGGTCGCGACTCTGGTTACGACGTACGGGGCAGCATGCCTTGGCTGGTTTTTCGTTTGCTGTTATTTCCTTTGCAGCTGGAACAGGCTATGAGTGGGAAAACAGAGATGGCGGGGAAGGCGCCGGTCACTGTGATGCTAAGCCGAAGCACACAGCATCGTCGCACACGGGCAGATCCTCTGACTGGAGCCTCTCTCATTGCTTTCAACATCAACAACGCCAGCAATCACGATTCCGTCGGCCCCTCAGTCGCGCGCGGAGGTGATTGGAAAGCTGTTAGTTGTTCAGGTTTGCTTGCAAATCACCCTATCCGTTGCCTTCCGATGCCGGTGCCCATGTTCAGAGCCAGTCCACTCTAAGGGTCCATTCCTGATATAGATACCGGGATGAATAGCACTTAAATGCGCATCTGACGCTGCGCTTTAGTTGTGCCCCAGCAGGAGAGTCTTCCCTTGACTTCCCTCCTGAACACTGGGATAACTAGATGTCCATTTGGACGAGTTTGGGGGTGTTTGCTGTTTGGCAGAAGTGCGCATTCAAGAGGGCGAGTCCCTGGAGAACGCCCTGCGGCGCTTTAAGCGCAAGGTCCAGCAAGAGGACATCATCAAAGAAGTGAAGCGTCACTCTTTTTATCTCAAGCCGGGCGAAAAGAAACGAGTAAAAGAAGCGCTGGCGCGCAAGCGCAGCCGCAAGAAAGCACGTAAAGAGCAGGAGTAAATTCACGGTGGGCCGCCGGTTTGAATGGCGGCCCTCAGTTTTCCCAATTCCTGGTGGGACCTTTCATCTGGCCGTGCCCGCAGTCTTAAGAGCAACAACCGCGGACGCGCGTGACCGGCCGAACCCAGGGAGATGTACCTGAGCATTGGAATTTGTGACTGGCGGGTGGGACGCTCAGTCCGGTCTCCCTCAGAGTTGCAACTTACCCTCGTCCATGGCTTGGGATCTCGGGCTGAAGGGAGCAATTCTCCATGGAATTCCAGGATAAGGTTCTGAAGTGTATTGATTGCGGCGCTGACTTCGTTTTCACAGCCGGAGAACAACTGTTCTTCCACGATAAGCAGTTCAAGAACGAACCCAAACGTTGTAAGGTCTGCAAGGGCAAACGCACTTCTTCGTTGGGACCGGTTTCTCCGGGATCGCGGCCCAGAGTGGAGACGCGGACCAACTGCTCGGGCTGCGGCAAAGAAACCACCGTCCCCTTCAAGCCGACACAAGGCCGACCAGTTTTTTGCCGGGAGTGCTTCCAGCAGCGGCGAGCTACTGCTGCGACTGCCTGAGGTTATCCCACTATTCCGACACAGCGCCGACGCTCCTACTGGCGACGCCAGGAGTTCGGCGCTCAGGCCGCCCCACCTGCCAATCAAGACAGCTTGCGCCGACACTTTGTGTTCGCAGAAGCAGGCGCATGGTAAAAAGCTGGAACGTTGCTGCTCTCCACACCGTCTGGCATTACCGGCGGAGACGCTTTTCCCTTTCGCGATTTTTTGATTTATGTTTCCCAGAATCGCTGCCGCTCGTCGACAAACCCAATTCATGGCTGCTTCCTGCAAGCTAATAGCGATGATGCTCCTCATTAGTGTGGCAAGGTCATTGGCCGCCACAGAAGCTGCTGCCATCGAAAATGTCTCCTGGAACCCACAACCGATCAAGGTTGGTACACCCTGTCTTTTCAAGGTCGAGACAGCAGGTGTGTTTTCGAGCTTGGAAGGAAAATGGGAGGGACACAAGCTGGTTTTCTTCTCCACAGCGCAGCAGCATGTGTGGTACGGGCTCGCCGGAGTTGATGTGGAAGCGATCCCCGGGAATCATACTCTGGCACTCCAGGCCACTATGCCCGACGGCCGCGTGATAACTGTCACTCGAGAGATTATTGTTCGACCGTCGGTGCACAAGGTGATAGCGCTTAAAGTGCCCGAGCGATTCGTACAGCCGGATGCTGAAACTCTGAAACGGATCGAGTCAGACCAAGACGTTAAGCGTAAAGCGTTCTCCCGCCAGACTGCAGCCCCTGAATGGTCGGGGACCTTCCATGCCCCGCTGAATTCCACAGTGTCCGAGGCGTTTGGGACTTGGCGCACCTTTAACGGCAAACTCGCCAGTATTCATCGCGGCCTTGACTACCGCGCGAAGGAGGGAACGCCTGTACTGGCGGCAAACGCAGGAACCGTTGTGCTGGCTCGGGAGCTGTTTTACGAAGGCAACTGCGTGATCATCGACCACGGTCAACAATTTATGACCTTGTATATGCACCTGTCGCAGGTCCAGGTAGCTGAAGGCGATAGGGTCAAGGAGGGCGACCAGATTGGTTTAAGCGGAGCCACCGGCCGGGCGACTGGGCCACACCTTCATGTCGCCGCACGTTGGCAAGGGGCCTACCTCGATCCAGCGCAACTTTGGAAGTTATCACTGCCGGAACGCCGCTGAAAAACTGCTCGAATAACCATCGAGGTGCGTCGGCTTGAGTTGCACTCACCACCCTCTTCGATAGACTGCTAAATTAAATTAGTTGCGTACTACCACGAACGGCGGTCAGTTTAACTCCGCTTCCTCATGGATTCACAGATGAATCAAATGACCGCCACAGGCCATCGTCTGCAAACGCAACCCATGCAAGCTTACCTCCGATCAGTTTTGCTGCCTGGTGGGTTAAGACTTGCCGCGGAAGGTTGCTACAGGGCCTTCTTGTCGGCCGCCACGGGGTGATCCGACCTTGGCGTGGTGCTCTTGGCGGCGACCTTTTGTGCCTGCTGTTGTGAGCGGACTTTCTGGTCTTGGTGAGTAATCAAGAGCGCTTCCAATTGACGCAGCAGTTCCTGAGTATTGACCGGTTTCACCAGCAACGATTGCGCTCCTTCGCGCTGCCATTCGTGGCCCAGCGAGGGATAAGCAGTGAGAATCGCGGTGGCTGGATCATAGGGCTGCTTGCGCGCCGAGCGGATTACGTCGTAACCCGCAGTTTCACTGTCCATCCGCATGTCAGTAATGACCATCTCGAAGACGCCGTTCTTCATCTTCTGCTCGGCCTCTCTGGCCGATGTCGCGGTATCAACCTCGAAACCATTCATTTCCAGAATCGCGCGGAGCGTAAGAATAATCGCCAACTCGTCATCTACGAGAAGTATGCGACGTTTCATCGGGAACTCCCGGGAGAACTGTCATCCATAAACGCGGCTCGATGCGATAGAAATCTGATCGCTACACCTGCTGCGTCCCGCGGGTGTGGTATTTCACTGGCGCTGCCTTGCGGTCAACGTCTGAAAAACTTGCAGCGATCGGCATTGTCTCTCCTCAAGTCCCGGCAAGGGCACGGAACCATTTTAGCCTCTTGGTCCGCGTCGCGCTGCGGAGACCGGGACCAGATTTCTGCCCAGTATAATAGCTTTGTGGCGAGTTATCATGTGGAGAACTTCGGATGCCGCGCGACGCAGGCTGACGGTGCAGCCATCGAACGCCAGTTGTTGGACCGCGGCTTGGAGCGTGCAGTCGCTGCTGTTGAAGCTGAAGTTGTTGTGCTGAATACGTGTACGGTTACTGCATCCGCCGATCAGGACGCTCGCGCC
>CAZDYZ010001163.1:0-1665 GCA_964509525.1 uncultured Acidobacteriaceae bacterium | reverse complement strand
GTCCGGCAGCACTGGAGTTCTCGTTCTTGTCTCCATCCCGACCATGGTGGTGGCCACCTGCTACGACCTGCTCAAATCCTTGCGACCGCATCATGGCGAACCCAGTGCAATTGGATCCATGCCCAGCGACGCTCATTCCTGGGTGGTGCTGGCCAGTGGTTTCGTCGTTTCATTTGTCGTTGCCTATGTAGTAGTGGCGTGGTTCATGAATTGGGTCCGGACGCGCGGCTTCACGGTCTTTGCCATTTACCGCATCATCTTAGGGGCGGTAGTGCTTTGGTGGATAAGGCACCTCGGCTAATCAGGTCAGGGGAGACTAGATCAGCAACAGCAAAGTCGTAAATAGCACCACGGTCGCTCGACTTTTTTGGGATAATCAGGGTGGCTCTGGCGTACTTCTGCCCGCATTGGGCAATTCCGCGAATCACGCGTTTTTGTTGCGCTGCGCGTTGGGTGATGGTGTGTGCCTGCGCCAGAAGGAGCAGGCACATGGATCCTTCGCAAGCGTGGTTCTGCGGTTAGACCGTACGTTAAGATGAAGACCATCGCGCGCGTATTCACTCCGACGCCCAACCGACGGCTCAATGAGTTGATCGGCTTGCTGGTTTTTGTCTTCACGACCCTCCTTGTCCTCTCCTTGGTGTCTTACTCGCCATTCGATCCTTCGCTGAACACCGCAACACCCCCCCCGGCCGGGAGACCTGCGCACAACTGGATTGGTGTCTTCGGAGCTATTCTCAGTGATCTTACGCTCCAGGTATTCGGGGTTGCCGTTTTTCTGATACCAGTGTTCCTGTTGTTCTATTCGCTGCGCTGGTTCCGTTCGCGGCCGATCAATTCGGGCTACGCCAAGACCCTGGGCGCAATTGCGTTGGTGGCATTCCTGTCGGGACTGATCGGCTTGTTACCGTGGAATCTTCGTTGGAAAGGCGTCATTGCGCCGGAGGGGCTGCTCGGACGTATCGTCGCCGATGGCCTCATCCACTACTTCAACCTGGTCGGCGCTTACCTGATTTGCCTGGCGGTCATCGCGGTTGGCATTTATCTAACGACGGCCTTTTCCTTCGGTGCCATCCAGATCTGGTGGCAAACGCACTTCGCGTTTGTGTACGCAGCACTGGATCGCTTTGTCGACTGGCGAGCGGAACAGGCCCGCAAGAAAGCTGCCAAGGAACTGGAAAAGAAACGTGCGGCCGCTGCCAGCGCAAAGCGGGTGGTAACGGCGCAACTGGTCCCGCGACGTGCAGTGGACGAGGCAATCGCCATGGCGCCATCGCAAGATGAACCCACCGCCCCTCTGCCGCAACCATCCCGTCCGATAAAGAGCGGTATCGAGCGGATGTTTGAAGGCGCGAGCGAGGACACCATTGGGCACGATCTGGCTACCGGGACAGATGTACCAGCTTCGATCTCCTCCACTCAAGCCATAGAAGTTAGTTCCCGCGCCGACAGTACTCGTCATGGCAAGACGACCATGCCGCGCCTTGCGGGTAGTTACAAGCTGCCTTCCACCGCGCTGCTGCACCGTCCCGACGAACACGGTGTCGTCAACGAATTAGACCTGAAGAACCTAGCGCAGGTGCTGGCGGAAAAGTGTGCTGAGTTCGATGTCCGCGGACAGGTTGCGCAGATCAATCCCGGGCCTGTGGTCACCACATTCGAGTT
>CAZDYZ010001162.1:0-3010 GCA_964509525.1 uncultured Acidobacteriaceae bacterium | reverse complement strand
GGCGATATCAGCATCGACCTGGTATGCGGCCTGGGACCTGGCGTTCCACACGATTGCGCTTTCGCTGGTCGACTTCGACTTCGCCAAAGAGCAGCTCTTGCTGATGCTGAGAAACTTGTATGCCCACCCCAATGGACAAATTCCCGCCTACGAGTGGAACTTCAGCGACGTCAATCCGCCCGTCCATGCCTGGGCGACATTGTTTCTTTACAGAATTGAGACTGAGTTGGGGCGGGCTGACCTCCGCTTCCTCGAGCGCTCCTTCCAGGGATTGATGCTGAATTTCAACTGGTGGGTCAACCGCAAGGATCCGCAGGGACGCAATGTATTCGCCGGCGGATTCCTGGGGCTGGACAACATTGGAGTGTTCGATCGCAGTGCACCCCTGCCCACGGGCGGGCACTTGGACCAGGCCGACGGCACGGCGTGGATGGCGTTCTACTGTCTGTGCATGCTGGAGATTGCGCTCATCCTGACCGAATACGACGCAATGTATGAGGAGATTGCCTACCGCTTCCTGGAGCACTTCATCTGGATCGACTACGCCATGGATCGCATCGGCGTGAACCATGACGAGATGTGGGATCAAGAGGAAGGGTTCTTCTACGATCTGCTCCATTTTCCCAATGGTGATGCCATGCGTTTGAAGATCCGCTCGATGGTGGGTCTGCTGCCGTTATGTGCAGCCACCATATTCGATCCGGGCACGGCCGCGCACCATCCCCGCATCATGGAACTGATCGAGTTGTTCCGGAAGCGTCATCCGGAGGTGGCGAAAAAGGTCGCTACAGCCGATGACCCATCGATCGGCGGGTACGGGGGGCGCAGGCTGGCGGCGGTATGCAACAAGGAAAAGTTGCAGCGCATCCTGGCTTACATGCTCGACGAGAAGGAGTTTCTTAGTCCTTACGGAATACGCTCACTGTCGAAGTATCACCTTGATCATCCCTTCGTGTTTTACCTCGGCGGACAGGAATACAAAGTGCAATACCTGCCAGCCGAGTCGAACACGGGCATGTTTGGCGGCAACTCCAACTGGCGGGGACCGATTTGGATGCCGGTCAACGGGCTGATCATACGCGGGCTGTTCAACATGTATCCATTTTATGGTCCGGATTTCAAAGTCGAATGTCCAACCGGCTCAGGGAATTACCTGACGCTGTTTGAAGTAGCGAAGGAAATTGCGCGGCGGCTGTCAAGTATCTTCCTGCGCGATGCCAATGGAACGCGTCCAGTGTATGGGGGAACGAAGAAATTCCAAGAAGATCCTTACTGCAAGGATTACATCTTGTTTTACGAGTACTTCCATGGAGACAACGGTGCGGGCCTCGGGGCCAGTCATCAGACGGGATGGACGGGGCTGATAGCGCGGGTTCTTGATATCTTCGCGCGCATGGACCCGGAAGATACGCTAAAGGCGCCCAAGAAGGTCATGGCCCGAATGACTCGGGAACAAGTTGCAGGGCAATGATTCGCAGTTGGCTCGGTTATGAGCTTGCCGGGAGTCGGGGCGAGAGATGTCTACAGGAAACCTGGAAGCCGCCGGTGCACCTGAAGGTCAGCTTGGGGCAATTCAACTACGGTAAGGCGTCGTGTACCTGGTCGGGATCGAACCCGGGTCACCTCTAATAGACTCCTAACTGACTGATTCTAAGCATTCAGCTAAAGTGGGGTTACGAGGTTCGCGGCCATGTTTGTCCAGTTTTTGTCCAGTGATTCTTCCTTGATCGCATGCGGGCAACGCTGAACGAAGTGCGTGAACAAGTGAGAACCACTGGAACCACTTTGAATGTTTGGTGAGCACGACGGAGTACCCGCGCGAGACGATATAGCTGTTTCTCCCCAAGTCAATTTGCTCATGCGCTGGATGGCAGTATATACGTTGTCGCCGAGCGTCCAGGAGATCAGCGGCGGTCTAGACCTATCAAGCCGCCCGACAGCCTCGCCAGTTGCAACTTTGTGATGTCTGCGCCATACTGGGTGGCAGTATAAGCTGGGTAAGGAGGCCCAGTCCATCCGATGCCTAATGCGAACGCCCAATACGTGGTTTCGATCCACGCAGAGCGATTCTACAGAACCTTGCGGTACCACTGGACGATTTGCGCGGCACAGAGTCCCGACCGCATCGTATCCTGGGGGCATGCTGCCTCTCACGAACCAGCAGAGACAGCGGCCCAGAACGAGATCAGAGACCTGTCTTCCGGTTTGACACAAGGTGGGTGGGTAGGCGACAGCAAAGCAACATTCCATCGCTTCTGACTTTGTCCTCCAAGCACCCGCTGCCAATGCCTGCTGGAATTCCGGCTACATACGAGTACGCCGCCGGACTGCAAAGGGAGTTGCTCGCGCCCGCTGCGGCATCCTCGTAACTCCTCTAGGACTCTTTGCGAAAGGGTTGTTCTCGCCGACTCTTCTTTCGCGCGCGTTTTCGCGCCAGCGCCTGTTTCACCCGGGCTTTTTCGCCCGGCTTCAAATAATAGGAGTGACGCTTCACTTCCCGGATAATGTCTTCCTGCTGCACCTTCCGCTTGAACCGACGTAGGGCATTTTCCAGAGACTCGCCCTCCTGCAATCGCACTTCTGCCAATTCATCGCCCCCTAACCGGCCCGGATCGGGCTGTCCTCAGCTTACTGCATTGCGACCTAATCTTCATACCTAATCGAACGCGAACGCCCACCCAGCGCCAAGACCATTGAAGTCAAGGCCGCTAACGCCGCTTGCGACCCTGTTCGTAGCAAATTAAAATGTCCGCTTTTGGTAGCAAGTGAAATGTCCGGTTTTTGGTTTTTGGGTTTCTTCATAAACCCGTAATCGTCGTAGCTGTGGGAAAGTGGGAATCCCGCGTTGTTAGCGGGATTTCCAAGCGCAGTGGGAAAGCCTGGTTTTGGGCTTTTCCACGGCGCGTCTTTTCCACAGCTTGCGGCGCCGCGTTTTTGCTGCACCCCAGGGCCACACCCTGGGAGCTGTAACGTCCTAGTCGGTGCGGCCCGTGGGTGAGGCTGATGGTCC
>CAZDYZ010001161.1:0-2827 GCA_964509525.1 uncultured Acidobacteriaceae bacterium | reverse complement strand
TTACGATTTCGAATTGTGAATGTTCGCCTTCCGCCACAATGAATTCGCAGTCCATTTCGCCGTCAGCTACCAACTGGCTGATGTACTGCATCACCGTGTCGTAAGGCCGGATGGGGTAAGCCGTGACGACGTCCACGTTGGCCAGCTTGCAGGCAATCGCAATGGCCTCGGCGCCGGTGATCAGGGCTTCCTGCTCTAAGACCTTCTTCTTTTCTTCAACCGGTACTGTCAGGGTTGCCATCTTAATCTCCTTCTTTTCAGGCTTGCCGCCGGGCCACTAGCCCTTGCTGGCGACTTCCAGGGCTTCAGGAATCTGCTCTTGATACTGACCGCGATAACGGAAGCCATAGGTCCGCTTTGCGATCGGTTCGGCCTTCTGAATCGTGGTTTCCAGCCATTTCAGGTAGGCATCCTGGTCTTTCTTGAAGGCCTCCCATTGGCTGTTGTTATCGTGGAATTCGGACTCGTTCACCATGGAGATGCAGTTCTTTACCGGACAAACTTCCTCGCAAACTGCGCAACCGCAGCACGAGTCGAGATTTACGTCATAGGTTCCGTCGGGCGTAACGTCGAACGAAGCATCCGGGCAATTGAGCCAGCAGAGCGTGCACTTGGTGCAAGTCTTGAAGTTGACGACCGGCCGCACGGTGCGTGTCGCGTACTTCTTGAAGAGCTCATTGCGCACCGGCCGGAAGCCGGCGACGTGCCCGGTCACAGGATCGGCATAGGGTCCGCCCTGCGGCTGTCCTTTGATCGAAACGCCGCCGCGCATCGTTTGCCATCCTGGCAGGCTGAATTTGTACAACTCTTCGGGATTGCCCTGGTTCTTCGCTATCTCGACCGTGGCGAAGCGCTCATAGACGTTGCGGGCGGAAGTTACCTTCAGTGAGTTCTTCAGCTTTTCGTTAATGAACTGCTCCACCGACTTCAAGCTGATGAGTTCCGGCATCGCCTTGGCAATGGCGCCCAGGATGCGAACATCGGTGTGGTCGTCCTTGTAAACCCACATGCCGGAGAAGCTGCTAATGCCTTTCACTATTCCCAGCTTGTAAGGCTCGTCCCGGCGGTGAATGTTCTCGAGCAGAGTCGGCGCGTTCTCCAGCGAAACGACGATGAGAGTGCGTCCGGGTTTGAGTGCATGATGCACTGGCTGCAGACCGTACCATGCCCACGACTCCGAACCCTTGCAGAGCGTGTCATCGAGGACCACGGTTACGTCCACCTGTTTCGGCTCGTATTGCGCCATTCCGGCTTCGAGCGTCTGATCGTCGCTGGCGACGATGGCGAAGCTCTTCGCTGGAATCCCATTGCGCTCCGGAGAATCTCCGTACCGGCCGAAGGAAATGCCCCGTTTACCTTCGTTGTGCGCGGCCAAAACAATGCCGCGGGTAATGTTCTTAGCCAGGGTCTTCTGGAAGACCCCTCGGTATATGATTTCGACCGCGAATAGCTGGCCCATTTTCCAACCTCCGTTCCTTTACAACTTGTTAAGTGCGATGTTTTCGATTTCCTGCAAGTGCTGGCGCATGGCAATCTTGGCGGCCGCACTGTCGCGCCGCTTCAGAGCCGCAAGAATCCGCCGGTGCCCTTCAAGGGACTTTTCCTGTCTTCTTTCTCCCTGCAGGGAGCGTTGCCGAGTCTCCCGCAACAAATTCATCAATACGTCCACTACTTTCAGAATCGCGCTGTTATTGGATGCCAAGGCGATGCTGTAATGAAACTCAGAGTCCTCCTCGATTGTGAGTTCGCCCCGGCGCACTTTTTCCTCTTGCCGTACAAGAATGTCTTCCATTTCGGCGATTTCATCGTGAGAGGCATGCCGAGCAGCACGCTCGGCCAAGTGCGGTTCGATCATCTTGCGTACGTCGATTAGCTCCGCAACCTGCTTCTTCTTATCCCGCAGCGCGTTGGCTAGGGGATAGGCTGCGCTGGCGACAGGACTGCGAACCACGGTTCCGACACCCTGGCGTGGTTCGAGTAGACCCATAATTTCCAGACTGCGGATGGCATCACGAACCGAGCCCCGACTAACGCCGAGCATTTGCACAAGCTGCCGTTCGGGGGGGAGCAAGTCGCCTGGTTTCAGCTTTTCGGTAATGTGCCGCTGCAGTTGCCTAGCGACCGCTTGGTAAACCTTGTTCCTCGGGATTGTTTCGAACCCGACGCTGGCGTGCGCTTCAAGGGCTTTCATGGCACTGGTCCGATGTCTAACCAATGTCACACCTTGACTGCAAGGTGGCACAAGGATCTAGATCACGTTGCCGCGTGACGCGATCAAACCAAGGTTGGCTACGAAATCAAGAATCTAGTCCAAGGCATTTGCGGCAGCGACGTGATTAGGTCGGCACACAAAAAAACGCGCCGTCGCCGGCGCGTCTGAATAAAAGCTCCTTTTATCCAACGGTTACGGCGGCTGCCTCACGTTCTTTGCGAGTGGCAGCCGTAACGGCAAGTTCCTGTGCATCCACCACGGCGATGGTTGCCATGTTGACAACGGCCTCTACCTCGACACCGTGTTGCAGCAGATGGACGGGCTTCGCCATCCCCATAAGAACGGGGCCTACGACCTCGAAACCACCGATGCCAGCCAGGAGCTTGCAGGCGATGTTGCAGGCTTCCAGATCGGGGAAGATTAGTACGTTAGCTCCCCCTTTGAGCGTCGAGAACGGGAATGCTGCCTCCAGTCGCTTGGCACTGAGGGCGACATCGCCTTGCACTTCGCCGTCAATGATGAGCGTGGGATCAGCGTAGCGCGCCAACCGGGTTGCCCGCTGCATCTTCTCGCACAGTGGATGCTTGGTGCTTCCGAAGCTGGAGAAGGACAGCA
>CAZDYZ010001160.1:0-3539 GCA_964509525.1 uncultured Acidobacteriaceae bacterium | reverse complement strand
CGTCGATGGTGGATTGTCCTGTGCCGTAGCGGTTGTCGAAAAGGTGCTTGGTGTCTGCGTCGTTAACCGCGATGATGGGGTAACGCAGCACGCCCTGCTTGGCCATAGCGCGCAGGCGGATGATGCCCGTCGTGGTCTCCTCCGTACCGCCAATGACGCCATCCAGAATGTCCATACGCTTGGTGAGTGCTGTGGTCACCAGATCGGCGCCGTCATCCATGGTGATGTTCGGCTTGTGGTCGAGCGCGGCCAGGATGTGGGAGTAGTAGGTATCGTTGTCCTCGCCCTTGATAGCAAACACCGGCACGCTGAAGTCGCGCACCAGGCAAGCGGCGACATCATCCTGAGTCGACAACGGGTTCGAAGCGCAGAGGACCACATCGGCGCCGCCATCGCGCAGCGTGATAGCTAGGTTGGCGGTCTCGGCGGTCACGTGCAGGCAGGCTGAAATCCTGATACCCTGCAGCGGCTGGTTCTTGATGAAGTCCTTGCGGATGATCTGCAAAACCTTCATCGACTGGTTGGCCCAGTCAATGCGCTTGCGTCCTATATCGGCAAGCGCCGGGTTGGCAACATCTGCGGCGACACGAGTCGGTGAGGCTGACATAAGCTCCTGTTTTGGTTGAACCTGTTATTGCGCTGCCCCCAAGGCTTCCTCCCTGAAGGCATTTTGCAGCTTGAAAAATTGTGAAGGGCGCCACAGTGGGCCTCCCTCCTGCGGAAAAACTACGTTGCTGAGACGTTCTTCTGTGCTGGCGTCACGGCCAGGCCAGCCTGTTCGCGAAGAGCCGCGGCCTTGTCCGTAATCTCCCACGTGAAATCCGGATCGTTGCGCCCAAAATGCCCATAGGCCGCCGTTTTGCGGTAGATCGGACGCCTAAGGTTAAGCGACTCGATGATCCCTTTAGGCGTGAGCTTGAAATTCGCGCGCACCAGATCGGAGATCTTGCATTCATCAATCTTAGCAGTACCAAAGGCCTCCACCCGCACGCTGACCGGATCAGCCACGCCAATGGCATACGCGAGTTGCACTTCGCATCGATCAGCCAGTCCGGCGGCGACAATGTTCTTCGCGATATGCCGCGCCATATAGCAGGCGGAACGATCAACCTTGGTCGGGTCTTTGCCGCTGAAAGCACCGCCGCCGTGGCGCCCCATCCCACCGTACGAATCCACGATGACCTTGCGACCGGTGAGTCCGGTATCGCCCATGGGACCGCCGATTACGAAGCGTCCTGTAGGGTTGATGTGATACTTGGTGTCAGCGTCGAGCATCTTCGCGGGAAGCGCTGCTTGTATGACCAGCCTGAGTATGTCCGCGCGCAGCTCTTCAGTGCTGACCGTCTCGGAGTGCTGGCTCGAGATGACAACTGCATCAATGCGGATGGGTTTGTGATTCTCGTCGTATTCCACTGTGACCTGGGATTTACCGTCGGCCCGGAGGTATGAAAGAGTGCCGTTTTTGCGGACTTCAGTCAGACGCTGGGTCAGCCTGTGCGCCAGCAAAATTGGGGTCGGCATGTACTCGTCGTTCTCGTTGGTCGCATATCCGAACATCATGCCTTGGTCACCAGCGCCGCCCGTGTCCACTCCCATAGCAATGTCACCGGATTGCTTGTTGATGCTGGAAATGACCGCGCAGGTGTTGGCATCGAATCCGTAAAGGGCATTGTCGTACCCGATGGAGGCGACAACACCGCGAACCAGGGCTTGGAAGTCAACGTAAGCTTTTGTGGTGATTTCGCCCGCGATCACAACTAGGCCGGTGGCGGTGAGCGTCTCGCAGGCTACACGGCTATAAGGATCTTCCTTGATGCAGGCATCCAGGATCGCATCCGAGATTTGATCGGCGATCTTGTCCGGGTGCCCTTCCGTTACGGATTCGGAGGTGAAAGGATAACGCTTTTTGGACAAAGCAAAACTCCTTGTTGCTGCCTGCTACCGCGGCAGCTCGAAATGCGCATCAAATGGACACAACAATGTGTGGGTCTGCAGAGGCCTGTCAGTGAGGATAACCGCCACCCGTGCGACTCTCAACATTTTAAGGCCAAAGGGCCGGTTTCGGCCAGCGAAAAGCTAGGAATTCGTATTGAACCGGCCGCACCATTGTTTCAACGTCCGCTGCACTATTGAATCGAGTTGTGCAGCGCGACGAGTTGATCGAGCACTCCGGGCAGCAGTTTGAGGTCAAGCGCGTTGGCACCGTCGGACTTGGCCTGCGCCGGATTGTCGTGTACTTCAACAAAGATGCCATCGACGCCTGCGGCCACCGCTGCACGCGCCAGCAGCGGGATGAATTCAGGCTGGCCGCCGCTTTGCACAGCTCGGTCGGGACTTACGTCGCCCGCCGAAGGAAGCTGTACCGAATGCGTGGCGTCAAAGACCACCGGTGCGAACTGGCGCATTATAGCCAGCGAGCGCATGTCCACCACGAGGTTGTTGTAGCCGAATGCAACGCCGCGCTCGGTGAGGAGCACTCTCTCTCCTCCCGCCTCGCACACTTTCTCGACCGCATAACGCATATCCCACGGGGACACAAATTGGCCTTTCTTGACGTTCACCACCCGTCCGCTCTTGCCCGCAGCGATCAGCAGGTCAGTCTGGCGACAAAGAAATGCGGGGATCTGAATTACGTCCACAACTTCAGCCACACGCGAAACATCTGCAATCTCGTGAACATCGGTCAGGACTGGGACGTTCGTCGTTTCCCGAATCTTGCCTAGAATCCGCAGTCCTTCGTCGATCCCAGGTCCACGAAAGCTGCGGCCGGAGGTGCGGTTTGCCTTATCGTACGAGGCCTTGAAGATGTAGGGCAGCTTCTTCTCGCCAGCAATAGACTTGATGCTTTCCGCCATTTTGAGCGCGTGGGCCTCGCTCTCGATCACGCACGGCCCGGCGACGAGGAAAAGCGCTCCTCCGCCGACGCTTACTTCGCCGACTTGAAAATGATGGGTCACGCGATCCCACGTTCTGCCCGGCGTCTCCAAGCCAGGTAGAATCGGTCCCTCCCTTCAGAGCCAGGTTAGTGCAGCCATCGCGACTGCGCTGCTCAGACATCTTTGCCTGGCTAGGTCGCCCCCGGTAGCCGGATGTCTCGCCTTGCACTGACCAACTGACACCGGCCCAGCCTAATGTTTGACCTTCTCCGGGCGATGAAACAGCTCCACGGCAATCTCCTGTCGGGTATGTTGACGGCGCAAGCGGTTCTCATACGACGCTTTCACGAAAGACGAAAACAGCGGATGCGGCTCCAGCGGTTTCGACTTGAACTCCGGATGAAACTGGCATCCCAGGAAGTAGGGGTGGTCGGCAACCTCGACGATCTCGACGTACGTGCCATCAGGCGTTGAGCCGCTGATACAAAGCCCACCGGCTATCAGGATGCTTTCATACTCGCGGTTGAACTCATATCGATGGCGATGGCGCTCGCTGATCTCGCTTTGCCCATACGCCCTGGACGCCAGCGTTCCGGGTTCGAGCTTGCAGGTCCATGCACCCAAACGCATAGTGCCGCCCAATTCCTCCACCCCTCGCAACTC
>CAZDYZ010001159.1:0-4426 GCA_964509525.1 uncultured Acidobacteriaceae bacterium | reverse complement strand
AGCTGCAGCCAGGTAGAGTTTCACACCGGCGGCAACTTTCCGGCCACGCAATATCTTTGCTGCCGCTGCCAGGTCCTCCAGCCGCGAATTCACACAGGAGACGAGGTACGCCTTCTGAATCGCCACATGCCTGACCGCAATCTCGGCCACCGACTGCATCACCTGCACTGTATCGGGACCAGAGACGTGTGGGGTGATTTCTGCCAGATTGAGCATGATGCGCCCTGCGTAAACCGCGTCCCGATCCGGTGAGGGAGGATTCGAGAGCCAACCGGGAAACTTCTCTGTCGGAATTCGTGCGATGCGCCGCGCCCGCAGCTCGTGATCGCGTGACTGGAGATACTTCAGCGTGACGTCATCCACCGGGAACCAGCCGACCAGCGCCCCCCACTCGGTAGACATGTTGGCGATGCTCAACCGGGCGTCCACAGTGAGCGACGCCACTCCTGGGCCTGTGAACTCGACGGCGGCGTTCAGTACTTCTTGCTGGTTATACAGACCACACAGCGTGACGATCACATCCTTGCCGGTTGCCCCCGGCGCGAGTTTGCCTTCCAGCACCACCTGTATGGTCCGCGGAATCTGCCACCAAAACTCTCCGGTCGCCCAGATCGCCGCCGCGTCGGTTCTTACCACTGGCGTACCCACCGCGCCCAGCGCCCCATACATGTTGGAATGTGAATCGGAGGCGACGACAAAGGTTCCGGGTAACACGTATCCCTGTTCCACCATGATCTGGTGACCAATTCCGGTGCCTGGAGGATAGAAGTCGATGCCTTGCTCGTGCGCGAACTGCTCCATGCTGCGATACTTCGCCAGGTTCGACTGTTCCTGGTTTTGTATGTCGTGATCGGCGGTGAACACCGGCTGCCGGGGGTCGTGCACTTTCTTGGCACCGATAGCTTTGAACTTGTTCAGCACCGCAGAGGTGTTGTCATGGGTCATCACATGATATGGACGGACAGAAAGGAAGTCTCCCGCACGCAGCGGGCGGTCCGGGCCCTCGGCCATGTGTGCCTGGGAGATCTTCTCGACCACCGTCTGTCCCATCTCAGTGTCCTCCAGCTTTGCGGTCAGCCTTGAACAGCCTCATCAGCTCAGTCACGGTCGACTGTTTCTCCAGGCTCCAGATCGCATCCAGGGCCCGGCGGCGGGCTTGCTGCGACATGACCGGCTCGGCGAGCGCCTCAAACTTCTCTTCAATTTCCTTATCGGTGAGTGGATTGCGCGGATCGCCCTTGGGATAGTCGAGCTGCTTGGTGAATTCGCGGCCGTCGACGGTTTGAATTCTCACGATCGCGCGCTGCAATGCCGGAAACACCCTCTCGATCTCGGGATCAGCAACCACCTGTACCTTGCGCAACTGAGCCCGGATCGCCGGGTCCATGATCTTGTCTTGCGTGAACTGCAGCGGCGTTACCTGGCGCTCGGCGATAGCGGCGGCGATGACATAGGGCAGAGAGTGATCGGCAGTCTCTTTGGTATGGGGATCGTACTTGCTGGGATCGCTCAGAATGTCAGCTCCCCGGCCGGTGGTACGAATGTGCACATTGGCGATCTCCTCAGGTTGGAGATCGTTGTCCTTTACCACGGCCAGCACAGCCGAGATGGGTGTATGTGTCAGCGCCTCGGTCGGAAAAGCCTTCATTCCACATTGTGTGATGCGCCAGGAATCCCCTAATCCATCGGTCACAACCTCCAGCTTCCACTGCGGGCCAAAGCAATGCACCAGCCCTTCCTTGCCATCGATGACATGCTCCGGGCCAGTGTATCCCTTCTCAGCCAACAGGGCCGCGAGCACTCCACTCTGTGTCGCCATCGGATCTACCGTATTCTTCATCATGCTCAGCTTGCCAGCGGTGACTGCGCCCAGCGTAACGCGCGCGCTGCCACTGATACCAACGGCGTGCTGGATCTGCTCCGCGCTCAGACGCAGCATTCGGCCGGCAACAATCGGCGAAACCAAAGCGGTCAGAGTCGCATGATGCCATCCTCGCTCACGAATACCAGGGAAAGCGCCTTCGCATAGCCGCATCTCGAATTCGTGGCCGATCACCAGGCCGACAATCAGTTCGCGTCCATCGCTACCGGCGCGCTCGCAACCGGCGATGGCAGCAGGAAAAAGGTCGGACGGGTGTGAGGGGTCCTGTTTCCAGTAGATGTCGTTGTAGTCCATGCAGCGGATCATGAGGGCGTTAGCCAACGCCGCCGAGACCGGGTCCATCTGCTGGCCGCTGCCGATTACGGTGGCTGTGCCCCGGCCCGCAATCTCGTTCAGTACCCCTAGTGCGATCGTCAGGTCGTGCTGCTGATATCCGCCCAGGGCACAGCCGATGCTGTCGAGCAGGAACCGCTTGGCCTGATACACTGCGTCCTGGGAAAGCTGCTCGAATGCGACACCGGCAGCCCATTGCGACATTGTTGCAGTGATCGTCGGCTTGGCCGCTACTTTGCTTGGTGCCGGTGCGGCTGTGGTTGACATAGGAATTTTCTCCTCGTTTATTTCGCCAGGTTCTTAAACGGCAAGAAGGCCATGAAATCGGCGTGGTGCACGATGTAGGCCTCGGTCGTGCGCCTGACCAGATCGCCTTCGGCGGCATGCGTGGCAATGATATGGCACACCGCGTCAGGCACGCCGCACTCCATGGCCAGCGCCACTCCAGTGAACGGATGACGCAACATCTCGCCACGTTTGCTCTGCCGAGCTTGACCTTCCACCTTCTCGTATTCCAGCAACTTGCCAACGTCGGCCAGGATTGCGCCAGCAATCACAGTATCCAGGTCGATGGTCAACGCGCGTCCCATGAACTCCTGCATGCTCTCGGCGGCCTTACGCGCGATATGTACCACACAACGCTTGTGTTCCATGAAAGATGTCGGACAGTTAGGCACCAGCAACGTGAACGGAATGCAGTTGAGGTCATCGGGTATAAGCGGGCTGAGTTCGAGCGCGCGTTGCCAGGTTCGTGTGACCTGCTCCCGCAGGTCGGGTGCCTGTATCCACTCGATTTCAGGCCACAGATTCAGGACTGCCTCGCGCATTCATCCTCCTGTGCCAGGCCGGGCGGAAATGCGTCCAGGATCAGACGGGACGGAATCCTGTCCGAAGGGCAAACCAACACTTTTATCATTTGTCCTCTCCGAGAGCTATGACCTGCGTCACAGGGAACTGAGTCAGCTTTGCGTGGTCCGCTTCGCAACCCGCGTGGATTGTTTCCAGCCCTCATCAGTCGAGTCATGGATGGCCGTCGATGTTGCCGTTGATGAGAGCTCCAAAGGCCGCGCCACGTGCCTCCGCTCGAAGAGGCTGACTCCAGTTCTGTCAAAGGGACCAGGTGACGTGCTCAATCTGATGGGTAATTTCCTCGGCCGGTGTTGCGGGCGAAAAGCGCATCGGCTTGCCGACTATCAGTGTAAGCTCTCCCGGGCGCGCAACCCTGTGCCCGGCGATCTTCATGCCGTACAGACCATCGATTCGCATGGGTACCACGGGAATATCCAGTCGCGCGGCCAGCATCCCGACTCCTAAGCGAAACGGCGACGGCTTGCCATCGGGGGTGCGCACACCTTCCGGAAACACCATCACGCTGTAACCGCGATCGACGGATTCGCCTGCATAAGCGAAGCTTTCGCGAACGCCGGACTGCTGCGGCAGGGGAAAGACGTTGAACAGAGCAATCACCAGCCAATAGCCTGCCTGATACCACCAGCGAAGCAAAGGGTTCCAGTTTCTTGGTGGCCGCCACATCTCCCACAGGAGCTCGCCCCACATTCCCACCGTGAGCTTGTAGCGAAGTCGAGGAGTGAGGGCGAGCAGCACGAAGCCAACGTCCACATATGTGATGTGGTTGCAGGTAATCAGCACTGGCCCTTCGAGGCCACGCAGATGCTCGCGCCCCACGATTTTCGGGTGCGCCATAATCCAGCTCGCCGGCCAGGTAAGCAGGTAATAGGTGAAGCTGCGAATCCAAGTTATCGGCCAGCGTTGCGCCCACCTCGGATAGCGATACCCGCTTTGCAGCGATTGCTGCGGTTCCCGCAACAGGCGCTCCAGATCGGCGACCGTGCTGACCTCGGTAAAGTCCGCTTGGTTAAGGTCAACTTGATAGCGGTCTTCCAGGGCGCTCATCAGCTCGACACGATCCATAGAATTCAGATTGAGGTCGTCGGCGAGCTTGACGTCAGGCGCAAGCGGACCCAGGTTGCGACCCGTAATGCGCGTAATCAACTCGGCCAGCGCGCCTCGAGCTGTAGGCTGGCTTCCATCACCACCGGCAAAGTGTTGCTGAACTACTTGCTGGATGACCGCCGTCTTGGGCTTCTGGGTGGAGGTGCGCGGGAAATCCTGCTCGGGCCAAAGTAGCCAGCGGCGTATCTGCTGATACTGGGCTAGCTGCCGATTTGCGCGCTTGACCACACTCTCCGG
>CAZDYZ010001158.1:0-4268 GCA_964509525.1 uncultured Acidobacteriaceae bacterium | reverse complement strand
CTGCGAATCTGTTCTTTGGGAAAAGGCAGTCGTTGCCGGCCATAGCCTGTGCCCACCTTGCCCGCTTCAACGATCTGGGTGGGGCAGGTTGCCTCCACCGCCGCGCGCAGTCGTGGGGCCTTATCCTTTACCGCCGTCAATGCTGTTGCCAGGGCAGGCTCCAGAGCGGCTCGCACTTGTGTTTCGAAGACACCCTGGGTAGTGGAATTCTCCACCACGAGTATCGCAGTATCGAACAAGCCGCACAGCATGTCGAAAGTGATCCCGTGAGGATCGCTCTCCTGCTCGGCTAGTTGCATGTAGTCCGTGGTGGCGAGGTCGCGGAAGAAGTCGCTTTTGCGGACGGTCAGCTCGCTGAAGTGTCCTCTGGCCCGCTCCACCATCGCGCGTATTATGCTTTCAATGGCTGCATTCAGCTCCCGACGATAATTCTGGTGGCGTGGATCCTCGGCAGTGCGGTGCAGCGCGTCCTTCAGCGCGGCGAGATGGTCGAGATGTTGCTGGCACCGGAAATTCCACACCAAAGAGGACAGGAAGGATTTCTCAACTCCAGCCAAATCCGGATCGCCACTAATGGCCTTGCGAATCAGAGTGAGGCGCGTATGCACCAGCGCTTCGTTTCGCACGACTTGGCACGCCACGTCATAGTTGCTGCGGCTGTTGGTTATGCCGCGGCCGATCACATCACCGGCGTCGTTAAGCACAACTGCCTTGGTGGTGGTGGAACCGAGGTCGATACCGATGTGAGTACGTAGAACGCTCACTTGCTTGCACCTGCACGCTTCTGCTCAAGCATCTGCAAATAGCTTTCAATGCGGTTCTTGATGTTGGCTGCGGAAAAGTACCGGGGATCCACCAGGTCGCTTTCGATGAAACCGCCCGGCACTCCTGTACGCTGCTCCAGTTCGCGCAGCATGAGAAGCTGGCCCACGCTGAACGAGTTGCAGCTCTTAATGCTGTTAATCATGAAGCCCTCCGCGCGGTACTCGCGGATGTAATGCTCGATCAGTTCGAGACGCGTCGGCAGGCCGAGGTTCGTGTAGCATCCCAGGCAGTATTCCGCCAGAGTTTCCAGCGGGCGAGCGGGGTCGTGACGAAAGCCGCGATCATAGAGCCCTCCAACCTTGGTATAGCTGCTGGCCACCACGACCGCTCCCTCTTCGTAGAACATCTTCCAGAACTCGCGGAAGCTGGTCCAATTCGGCGGGCCCTCTACCACCAGGCGATAACGTTCTTTCTCCTGGTTGCCTTCCGGTGTTAGCGGCCCCAACCCATCTCGCAGGCGCCCTTCCACCTCTTCGCGCAGCATGTGATAGTACGCGACACCTTCGCTGGTCCCGCGAAATGCCGTGAACATCGGCCCGATGTAGTACACGCCACCGAAATAGGCATCTATGGGCGACGGAACGTGTTTGGCCGATTCAAGTACCCAAACCAGATCATCTTCCGCCTGGGCCGAGAGTCGCAGCGCATCGCTAAGGCGGTCTTCATCGTAGCGCAGGCCGCTCACCTGCTCGAGCTTGGGAATCACTTCGCTGCGCAGTTGCTCGACGATGTACTCGACATGGTGCGGCTGGATTCGCCCTTCTGACTGGTATGGAACGTGAAGCATGGCAACTGGGCAGTCGTATTCCTGGCGCAGCAGTTCGAACCACTTCATGAAGGTGAAACAGCCCGTGTAGGAGAGCAGCAGCAAGTCAGGCGATGGCAGCCGTTCTCCGGTGGGACCGATGTTGCCCTTCTTCAGCATTCCGATGTCGCACTTGACGTACGTGCAGACGTCCTCACTGTGCCCATGCTTTTCCGCTTCGGCAATGTAGTCGCCCGACAGTTTCCGCATACCCGACTGAAGCGCGTTGATTTCGGGCAGTACGGGCAGCAGGTTGAAGGAGCGCAGCAGCTCGGTGAGGTTGCCGGGAACAAAGGTATAAACAACCTTGCGGCCGGACTGAGGCGCGCGCGCCAGCTCACTGTAATGGCCGGCAATCATCTGCTTTTGCAGGAGCATGCTGCGCTCTCTGCAGACATCTTCAGGGACGTTGTGGCCGGCAACGGCGCTCATGCTTCACTCCACAGGCGAATGGAATCCGAGAACGTGCCCACCTGCTCGCGAATAACCCCGAACTGGCCGGTGTCCTCGCTGTATTTGAATTGCGTGTGGGGAATGCCTTCCCGGTCGAGTCTCGCTGTGAGCATGGGCTGCTCCAGCAGAGCGGGATCGCAGAAACTTGGCGCGCAAAACACCACGCCGTCCGCATGATTGTGGCGGACCGAATCCACCAACGACCGTCCGTGCTCCCCCTCGGGGAGGTAACGTGCCGCAGTTTCTGCACTCTGGGTGAGGAACGCCTCGACCAATGCCTGCAATGGATCGCCCTCCAGCGATACATCACCCATGATCCATCGCAACCCCAGCAGCAAGTCGTCATCCACGATCCAGCATCCTGCCCGTTCCAGAGTGACCAGCAGGCCCGGTGGCGGCTGCTCGCAGAACATTCCGACCAGCACAATCCGGCTCTGGTCACGCTCGTGCCGTTCGGCTTCCAGCGGCGCAAGCCGCAGATATTGCCGCAGCAGAGTGGTGTGTTGCTCCGGCGGGATGACGTTGCCCAGCCGCAATAGGGGATACACCTCAGATATAGGGAAGAACCATGGCTGACGGCTGCGTGCGCGATAGAGTTCGCGAATGGCTGAGCGGTTTTCGTTGTACACGGCAATGCTGTCGCGCAGGTCCGCGTCATCAATCGTTCGGCCAGTCAATCGGCGGAAGTCATCACGCAGTTTTTCCAGTTCGCGACGCCAATACAGCCCGCCAACTCTAGGATCGAAATTCTGCGGCAGATCCACGTAACGGACGTAGCGTTCCGGGAACAAGATGGTCCATATGCCCGACAGATTGCGGATCACGTCGCAGATGGAGGGAAACAGCATGCCGTCAAGCACGTCGAGCCGACGGTTGAGTGCGAGTTCGATGGTGCTGCGTGGAATGTGGCAGATGTAGCTCTGGAAGTAGGCATCCCCGCGGATGATCTCAAGCCGATCGCCGGCGCCGACGATGCCCACCGGAAGCATGCCGACGGCATGAATCAACTCGCGCGGAACATAGATCGGCATGTGGCCGATGGCTTTGCGTCCTGGTCCGGCTTCCTTCCACCTTCGCACTGCTTTCAGGTCGAAGTCATCGCTCAGTTCCTGGGCGTGCTCGACCAGGACGGCCAGTTCCGGGTTCACGCGGTTGCTCCCGACCGGCCCCAGCGCGGCGGCCGCTTCTCAAGGAAGGCGCGGATTCCCTCGACCGCATCGGGTTCGCTCATGAGGTCGTCGAGGTACATCCGCTCGAGCACCGGCAAGTCCTGCTCCAACGCACGAATCAGAGGACGGCGCCCCGCGAGCGCGGCGCAACGCAGAGCGGAAGCCGAGCGGGGCAGAAACTCAGCAGCGAGCCAATCAGTGAGCACGGCCTCGAGTTGACCTGGTGTCGCTGTGCGGTTCACCAGACCGATTGCTGCTGCTGCTGAGCCATTGATACTGGCGCCACTCAGCACCAGTTTGGCTGCCGCACTGCCTCCAATACGCACCGGCAACAGTGTCGATGCTGCGGGAGGAAACACCGCAAGTTGGATTTCCGGGCACCCGAGTTGCGCGGTCTCTTCGGCAAGGACCAGGTCGCACGCCAATACCAGCTCCAGCCCGCCGCCCAAACAATGGCCGCGCACGGCAGCGATTGTGGGCGCAGAGGCTTCAGCAATCTGCCGCAGCAGCGCATGAAGTTGTCGTAATGTCCCGGAAATCTGCTCCGGCAGGTGCTCCTCAACGCTAGCGCCGAAGCTGAAGTTGGGACCCTCGCCAGTGACTACGATAGCCTTCAGATCGCGCCGCCCCGCAAGGTGACCGAAGGCCGATTCCAACGCGGTCATCATCGCCTGATCAATGATGTTGGCCATGGGAGCAGCCATGGTGACACGGGCGACCTGCTCGTTTTGCTCGAATTCCAGCCTGACTTTATTAGGGCTCATCATTTCCCCGAGCGTTCAGCCTGCGCTGTCCAGGGGGCGATCTCTTCAATAAGTTCATCGCTCCAAGGCGCTCCTTCGGCCAATCGTTGGCGCAACAGGACGAAGGCGACTTCCCTCTGATCCTTGGTCCCATAGTGGAAAGCACGAAAGCCGGCGCGGGCCTCGGTCATCATGTTCAGCGATAGCCAGGCGCGATTCGTTTCCCGGTTGCGGTCCCAGTGTTCCAGCTTGTGCTTGCGCAGGCTCTCGATG
>CAZDYZ010001157.1:0-4770 GCA_964509525.1 uncultured Acidobacteriaceae bacterium | reverse complement strand
AAAGTGTAGATCGGGGGCAGGAAGAAGTAATTGAACGCGAGCGTTGCCACAACCGCAGTCGTAGTTGCGATTGTCAAACCCCAGCGGCTGGCGACAGCCAGTACCAGCAAAAGGAAAGTGAGCGCGACGGTGGTGGGGTTCACGTCGGGCAGACGGCGGTAAACAAACACCACGATGGCGATACTCGCCATCGCGACCGCGTAGTGGTAAAGCCCAGCTTTCAAGCGGTTGGTAAAAACGGTGAACAGAAGCTGCCCTCCCTGCCCGTCCTCCAATTGTTGCCGAGTCACGCGATGATTGTATCGGATCGACTTTTCCATGCCGCTGCCGCAGAATAGGTGGGCATGCCCAAAACCCCCGAGCAATGGCTGGAAGAGACCACTCCGGTGAAGAAGAGCGGTGTTTTCAAGCTGTTTCTCGGATACGCCCCCGGCGTAGGCAAAACCTACGCAATGTTGAGCGAAGCCATCCGCCGGCAAAGCCGCGGAGAAGACGTCGTGATCGGTGTGGTCGAGACCCATGGCCGCAGAGCGACCCAGGAACTGGTTTCACGCCTGGAAATGGTTCCGCGCAAACAGATTGACTACAAGGGCACCCTCTTTGAAGAGATGGATGTGGACGCCATCTTGGCGCGCCATCCCCAGGTTGCATTGGTGGACGAGTTAGCTCACACCAATATTGACGGTAGCAAACACCACAAGCGTTACGAAGACGTCTTCGAATTGCTGGAGAACAAAATCGACGTCGTTTCCACCATGAATGTGCAGCACCTGGAAAGTGTTACACCCATGGTGCAGAAGATCACGGGTGTACTCGTACGCGAGACCGTACCTGATTGGGTGTTGAAACGGGTAGATGAGATTGTGATGTCCGATGTCACTCCTGAGGCGTTGCAAACGCGCATGCGCCGAGGCGATATCTATCCCATGGAGCGTGTAGACAGTGCGTTGGGAAACTTTTTTCGTCCTAGCAATCTGATTGCTCTTCGCGAGGTCGCTCTGCGCCACGTAGCGCAAGTTGTGGACCGCAGCTTGGAGCCCTACCTGGAGACGGAAGGAACGCCTGGCCGCGACCTGAACGTAGCCGAGCGGATTGCAGTTGGTGTCAGTTCCAATCCAGCGGCACAGTACCTGGTGGCACGAGCCTCGCGCATGGCACAGGCGATCAATGGTGAACTGTTTGTATTGTACGTCGATACCGGGGCTGATGACGACGATCCGGAGAGGCAGCGCTCGCTGGGGGCGAATCTGCATTTTGCCGAGAATCTTGGGGCCCAAATCGTGAAACTTAAGGGTAAGGATGTCGCCCAAGCCATGGCCGAGTTTGTTCGCGAGAAACACATCACGCAGATGATCTTTGGACACTCCGCAACCAGCGGTTGGCGCAGGTATCTGTTCATGTCGGCCGTACATCGCTTCCTGCGCGACGCGCCTGCGGTCGACGTTCACATTGTTAAGCAGCAGCCTAACTAAATGCACACCCGCCCGCACATCTTGGTAGTCGACGACGAACCGCAAATCACGCGTGTGCTGCGCACCAGCCTGAACGCACAAGGTTATGAGATCCGGGTTGCCAATGATGGCGAGACTGCGCTGGAGATCGTCAAAGACTTTACCCCCGATCTTGTGATCACGGACCTCGCAATGCCCAACATGAACGGCGTTGAGCTGTGCCGTCAGTTGCGCAAGACCTCACAGGTGCCGATACTCGTGCTGTCAGTGCGTGGGGAAGCGCGCAGTAAAATTGAGGCGCTTGACTCGGGCGCCGATGATTATGTGACTAAGCCGTTCAGTACCGGGGAGCTGATGGCGCGAATACGTGCGGTGCTCCGTCGTACGCCGCCAAGCGCTACCACGCCGCCACAAACCCAGATCAAAATTGGCGACTTCCATGTTGATCTCGACGCTCACTCGGTGACAGTGGCAGGCCGCGAAGTGCGCCTTACTCCCAAGGAGTTTGACGTGCTTCTCTACATGGCGCAGCACCCACGCAAGGTGCTGACTCATCGCTCGATCCTCAGCGCCGTGTGGGGAGGTACCAGCGTCGAGCAGAACGAATACCTGCGCGTCTTCGTTGGTCAGTTACGTAAGAAGCTGGAGCCCGACGCCAGCTCGCCGAAATACATCTTGACTGAGCCGTGGGTGGGTTATCGATTTGAGCCCGGAGACTGACGCGTTACGGCTGCTTTGCGTTTTGTATAATCATGCATTTGCAGACCATCCTCGAGGAGCTCCAGTTGCAGGAAGCAGAAATCGGCATTATCGGAGGGAGTGGTTTGTACTCCATCCCGGGCCTCGGCGAGGTGCGCGAGGTTTCTCTTGAAACGCCTTTCGGCAACCCTTCTGAGGCATATGTCCTCGGCACTCTGAACGGGCGGAAGGTAGCTTTTCTCGCCCGCCATGGCCGCGGACATCGCATCATGCCAACAGAGCTGAACTACCGGGCCAACATTCATGGGCTGAAGCAACTCGGTGTCGAGCGCGTAATCTCGCTCTCGGCTGTGGGCTCCCTGAGAGAAGAGCACCGACCGCTAGATTTCCTTATCCCCCATCAGTTTGTCGATCGCACGCGTCATCGCGTGGATACATTTTTCGGGGATGGACTGGTCGCACACGTGGCATTTGGGGATCCTATTTGCTGCGAAGAAGCCGAAGTGTTGGTGGAGGCTTGCCACCGTGCCGGGGTCAACGTGAAGTCTGGAGGCGTTTACCTGAATATGGAAGGGCCGCAGTTCTCGACCAAAGCCGAGTCCAATCTGTATCGCAGTTGGGGCATGGATGTAATTGGCATGACCAACCTCACGGAGGCCAGATTGGCGCGTGAAGCTGAGTTGTGTTATGTGACGGTCGCGATGGTTACTGATTACGACTGCTGGCATGACGAGCACGAGCATGTTACGGTGGAACAGATTGTCGCCGTGCTGTTGAAGAACGCAGAAGAAGCATGCAACGTGGTGCGCGAAGCGGTGGCTGCGATGCCGCGGTCACGCGGTTGCAAGTGCGCCTCAGCCCTGAAGCACGCCATCATCACCCAGAAGAATGTGGTACCGGCTGCCACCCTGGAGCGCCTGAAGCTGCTAGTTGGCAAGTATTTCAACTCCGAATAGAAAGCAGGAACATAAGTTTGTCCATCCTTGTTGTCGGCTCGGTTGCATTCGACACTCTAAAAACTCCTTACGGCGAGCGCCAGAAAATCCTCGGTGGCGCGGCCACTTATTTTTCGCTCTCCGCTAGCTACTTCGCCGACGTCCGTGTGGTTGCGGTAGTCGGTACAGATTTCACCGCCGAGAATGAAGCGGTAATGAAAAACCGCGGTATTGATACGCGCGGTATTCAGCATGCGAAAGGGAAGACCTTTCACTGGTCGGGAGAGTATGGCGAGAACGTGAACGAAGCGAAGACATTGAGCACGGAGTTGAACGTCTTCGAGAAATTTGAACCCTACATTCCGACCGAATATGACGATACCGACTTTCTGTTCCTAGCTAACATTGACCCCGTCTTGCAAACGAGGGTGCGTGATGCCATGCAGAACGTGCGACTGGTGGGCGGCGACACCATGAACTACTGGATCAGCGGGCAACCTGAGAATCTAGACAAAATGTTGAAGCGCGTGGACATATTACTGATCAACGACGGCGAAGCTAAAATGCTGGCGGGTGACAACAGCTTACCCCGGGCGGCGCACAAAGTGCTGGAACGCGGACCGCGAGCACTGGTCGTCAAGCACGGCGAGTACGGCGCTACGATCTTTTTCCGCGATGGCGAGTTTGCTGGGGGGCGTCATCCTTTCCGCGCCCCGGCATTACCGCTGGACGAGGTGCGTGACCCCACTGGAGCGGGCGACAGTTTTGCCGGAGGTTTTATGGGGTACATCGCGTCCCAAGGCGAGGTCAACCGTCGAGTGCTGAAGCGTGCCATGTTCTACGGCAGCGTTATGGGTTCTTTCTCGGTGGAGCGTTTCGGTACAGAACGGCTGCAATCCCTCACCCGTGAGGAGATTGACGAGCGATTTAAGGTTTTTCGAGAGCTGACCCATTTGGACTAATGCATGAGCGAAGAATTCTTGAATTGCATATAGTTAGATAGTTATCAGACGATAGAATAAAGGTTTTCGATTTGTTGGCATCATCCGGAACGAGTATCGATTCTCGACCTTATGCATGGATCCAAGATGGCCGTAGCGGCCGGGCATATGGTTCTCAACACTCCGAGCCCGTTCGGCGATGACCTTCCGTGAAAGGCGCTATACCTTCAGCATCGGTACAGCACTGCCGCCAGCCGAACCACGACGCGGGTCTCCCCTTGATCCTGGGAGTTCTTTCCATTACGGCGCTGCTTTTCTATTACGTGAAGCAGGAGCTTCTGCTGTATGGCGACGCAGTAGCCCACATCAATATCGCACGCCGGGTGGTGGACAACCGGCATCCGCTGGAATCGCTCTCCCAACTGGGGACGGTCTGGCTTCCACTACAGCACGCCGCAATGCTGCCGTTCGTTTGGAGCGAGGCACTATGGCGCAGCGGCATCGCGGGAGCCATTCCGGGCATGTTGGCTTACGTACTGGGAGCGCTAGGCGTCTTTCGGCTCGTGAGCAGCCACGGACGAAATGTCGCGGCGTACCTCGCAATTGCAATTTACGCTCTCAATCCCAACCTGCTCTACATGCAGACGACAGCGATGAACGAGCCTATCTTTCTGGCTTTCTTTGTGTGGGCACTGGTATATCTGGAGGAGTTTTTCCGCGCCTGCTTCCCGGCCTTCGGTTCCC
>CAZDYZ010001156.1:0-2402 GCA_964509525.1 uncultured Acidobacteriaceae bacterium | reverse complement strand
AGAAGGAGTGACCCACGTCCTTGGTGTGCATAAGCAGGTGAATTTCGCGATTCACGGGCACGGCCATTTGGGCGGTGACAATGTCATCCTTGGAGTCGGTGTCGTGGTCCACGTCCAGTCCGAAGAAGTTTTGATTGCCTTCATTGATCTTGTCGGGATGAATTGGCCCAAACTTGCCGTCGGGCCCAGGATAGCGGAAATAAAAGGCGAATTGGCCGGCTTGCACCTGGATCGGCAGCGCGTTGGCTGAAACCGGAGAGAAGTAAATGCTCGCCCAGGCCTTTGCTCCAAATACCCCGAGCGCGAAAACTTCCATTCCAACCAACACGAAAGCCGCTGCGACCAACCCCTTTGCCCCGCCCGGAAAGTTCTTGATCTTCTCCCCTCCAGGGCGATTGGTGTAGCGCCAAACAAACCAGGCCAGGATGAGCTGCGCCGCCAGAAACGAGATTCCGGCTTCCGCCATGGTCTCTCCCATTTGTTCGTCAATTGGAGCGCCATGGGTGGAAATGTCTGGCGGTGCAACCCAGGTGTGCATAATGATGGGTATGGCCGAGGCGATTGCGATCACAAGCAGGGTCACCGCAAAAAACTTGCCCATAGTTCCTCGCTTGTTGCCACCATAACTTCTGGTATTGCAGTTCCCGGCACCACGGCGCTTGCGCGGCCTGGCACCGACTACCCATGATTACTTTGCCTTGAAAGTGAAATCCGCTTTCGCCGGCGCTCCCGCAGCAACGGTTACTTTCTGGGTCTGAGTTCCGTATTCCTCTTGCCAGGCCGTAACGGCGTACGATCCCGGGGGCACATTCTTGATAGTGTAGAAGCCGTTCCCGTCGGTAACCGCGTACGGGCCCTTGACCACCACCTGCCAGCTGTGCATCCACGGGTGAATGTTGCACTTTACGCTTATCATTTCCGGCGCCTTCCAGTTCGTCTCGATGGGTGGAGCGCCCGGAGGCTGAGACTTGTTCCAGGGGATGTTGCCGGTCATTGGGTTGGGCAACGGGTGAATGTTATGCGTTGTCTGGTCGCTGGTCGTTACTTTGAATTTCTGATTAACGTCCATCGCCACCACGTGCGGAGTGTACTGACAGTTGTGCTGGTCGACTACCGGTACGTCTGACGGAACGGCACCGGCTTCACTGCCCGACAGGCCCTCTGAAATGTACAGGACGACATTCTGCAGACCCCCATTTGAGCCAACCATCACGTTTTCCATTTTCGCGGGGCTGTTTTCGTGCTGCTTCGCGCACCAGGGGTCCTTTGACATGTCAATCCCCTTCATGTGGGGAGCGGTGCCGTCAAGCTTCACGGTCCCGGTAATATTGCCGCTCCCCGCTGCGCTCACTCGAGGGCCGTGGATGAGGGCCGCAGTTGCAACCAGCAACAATGCGGCCACCATGCCTGCAACTTTCAACTGGGTTTTCATGGACAAGTTCCCCCTTTCCTTAGTTGGCACCAGGGTTGCTAGTCGGCGCGTTTTCTGCCGGAGGAGTACCCCCCGGAAGCTGACCATTCGGCTCGAGCGGCTTCAAGCCAATTTGCTTCGCGATTCGCTTCTCGATCGTATCGTCGGGTTGCAAGGTTCGCAGATAGAAGACCAAGTCCCATGCCTGGTCGGGCTTCAAGTTGTCGGCAAAGGATGGCATAGGCGAGCCGTCCAGGCCTGTCATGAAGTCCTTATACATCGCCTCGTCGCTGTTGCCGCACTTGAAGCGCTGCGAATCGTGGAAGTTGAAGGGTTTGATCGGCCGGTTCTGGTCGTCGGTCAGGGTGTCAGCCGAAGGTCCGTTGCCGCGGCCGGTTACGCCGTGACACTTCCAGCATTCAAGCTTTTGAAAGAGCGCCTGACCTGCTTTGATCCCGTCGGCGGTCGGCTGAGGTTCGGGCGGAATCACGATGGGCGTGCCCGGTTGCTCAGTTAACCAACGTGGTGAGAAATGCTTCACGTAGGCCACCAGGTTCACGCGGTCCTCGTCGGTGAGCGGCCGCCAGGGCGGCATATTGGAATCGAGCATGCCACGCCCAAGCGTATCGTAGAGGTCAGTATCAGTCGGCAGCGTTCCAGTCGGAGTGGAGCGACAGCGAAAGATGGCGAGCGTGAAGTTGCGCGGCTTGGGGTCAATCCACATAGCGTTCTCCCCTTCGCCGTCACCCAGCACTCCGTGGCACCCGATACAGAAGCGTTTGTACGCTGCTGCCCCAGCGATGGCATGTCCAGTCACGTTGCCGACATGACTCTCCATGTTCATTCGTTGGCTTTCGCTGTACTCCGTTTGTTGTGCCCAGCTCGCGAACCCGAGGAACACAACCGCCACGATACCCAACTTGCCACAGCATTGCGGAATTGTTATGCGCATAGGGTGCCCTCAGAAGGCAAAGTCAAAGCCAACAAATAA
>CAZDYZ010001155.1:0-2608 GCA_964509525.1 uncultured Acidobacteriaceae bacterium | reverse complement strand
CCAGAAATATTGCGCGCCGACAATCGAACTTAGATTCTCCCACTTCGGGTTTTCTGCGTCGTCAGGAGGTTTCGTCGGGCTGGGCCCTACGTGGCAAAAGCCGCACGACATGCCTACGCGGTACGGCCGTACCAAGTTCTTGTCGTTGTAGTAGCTCGGGTCCTCGTAATACCGTTTTGGGTCCCACTTTTTGGCCGCAGCGTCGTCAAAGTCGGGATTGGGAAACAAGCGGAGTCCCACAACTCCACTCGCATAGCCATAGTACGAGCCCACGGGAATATTCTTGCCGCGCGCCCCGATCTTCACTCCCGGATACTTGCTTTCATTCTCGAACGGATCAGGCGGACAAGTAGGGTCCCGCTGGTCCAGCCACAGACCGTAGCGAGTCGGATCTGGACCATTGGCCTTCTTGAAACACGGCTCATTCACCAGCCCCAGGTAGTGCCACCGATTGTCACGACCACATGGGCTCTTGGCTTTGATGGGGTCGGCACAGTCAGCCTTGAACTTGGCATCGGGATAGGAAGAAATCGTCTTCAGCAGGTCGAGGGTGCCGACGCTGGCCACGGTCAAGGTGTCCCACATCTTGTCGTCGCCCCCTGTCCACACAATCCACATGTTGCGGCCTTTGATCTCGTCGGTGGTTAGTGCCATGCCACCATCCATGTCGTGGAAGTAGGTGTCGTCAGCAGGGGTAAACGAAGACGCGGGTCGACCGGCGAGTCGAGCCTCGTCTTCGACGTGCCCGGGTTGGGGGCCTCTGCTACAGCTGATCATCGCCAGCGAAAGCCCGAGCCCAAAGCACCAACACCACCGAAAGCTTGACCGAATCATGAGGTTCACTCCTTACCGGAATTGAACAGCGGCAGGTTCTCAAGCCTACTGACGATTTCCGCCTACAGTCACGTTGGACGCAGGCGGGGCCTTCCGTTCCGAAAGAACGCACAATGAACAAAGAATTACCGCGCCGCACACAGCACTGATTGATTGCGAGCACTATAGTGAAACCAACGAGTCGCCGCCATAGCATGTTGGTGGTGACATTTGCTGTGACCCGATTTGCGCGAGCATTAAAAGCTGCTGAGCGAGCCTCTGTTCCTTTTGTCCGTGAGCACGGTCAACGGTTAACATGTCCGACGCCAAATGCAGCGGAGGAGCGTTGGTCTACCTTGCCCTCCTTGGACTGCAAACACCTCTTATCTGCTTACGGGACTATCAGTGTTTCGCCAGCCAAGCCCGATTCCCAGAACCCCGGATCCCGAGAGAATCACCATATCGATGGGTGATTCCGCCATGCTGGCGGACGACACTCTGGCCATTGCTCGCTTCCGCGCCCGCCGGGTCGGCTCTTTGCGCCTTCGGCTCTGGAGCATGGCAATAAGTCTTTTGGTGACCAAGTTTAGTCCAGGGCCGGCCTTGGGATGCATCGGTTTGTGGAGAGCCGCGATCTGAGAAAAGAGGAACCCCGAGAGGCCATTTTTTGCGCAGCCGCCAGCGACCTCGTGAGAACAAGCCGCATGCTCTAGCACTGGTGGATCAACTCTCCAGCCAGTATTGCTGGTGCCTTTAACGATAGGCGCGGGGAGGACACGTGCCATAGGGCGGTGCATCCAGAAGTTATAATCTCCCGACAGTTCCGCACGCATTGGAGGCGAAACGTACTGCGGGGATGAGTTGCCCGTTGTCGTGACCTCCCGTCCCTCGTGAACATGAAATGGTGGCCATGACGGCAAACAAAGGAACGCAGGCAGATTGCGAATACATCGTGGTGGGCTCCGGTGCCGGTGGCGGCACGGTGGCGGCACGGCTGGCTGAGAGCGGACGGAGCGTCGTGTTGCTTGAGGCCGGCGGCGATCCCGGGAAGTTGAGCGGTGGCGACGCAGTGTCGCGGGCGAACCGACTTCCCGCTGATTATGATGTGCCTTGCTTCCATCCATTTGCTACCGAGAACGACGCCCTGAAATGGGACTTCTTCGTGCGTCATTACGGTGACGACCAGCTGCAGCGCAGCGATCCGAAGTATCGCGAAGAGCACAACGGACAACGCGTCAACGGAGTTCTATACCCTCGCGCAGGCACGCTTGGGGGATGCACCGCCCACAATGCCATGATCATGGTCTATCCTCACGATGCTGACTGGGACGACATCGCGGCGCTCACGAACGACGGCTCCTGGAGCGCCAAAAACATGCGCCGCTACTTCGAACGCCTGGAGGATTGCCACCATCGCCGATTCTATCGGTGGCTTTCAAAGCTCGGCATCAACCCCTCGCGGCATGGTTTCAAGGGCTGGTTGAGCACTGAGAAAGCAATCCCGATGACTTCCCTGGGTAACCGCGATCTCTGGGAGACACTCACTGACTCCGCATTCGAGGCCCTTAAAGAAATTGGGCACTTGGGCGAACGTGCACGCTGGCTGGCGAAGAGCCAGCTCGATCCCAACGACTGGCGAACCGTAAAGGAGAATTCCTTCGGTATGCGCTACACGCCTTTGACCACCCGCGACCATGTCCGTGTAGGTTCGCGCGAGCGAGTGCTGGAAGTCGCGCGTGAGCACCCTGAGCGATTGAGGATTGAATTGAACGCCCTGGTCACGCGGGTGCTTCTC
>CAZDYZ010001154.1:0-3831 GCA_964509525.1 uncultured Acidobacteriaceae bacterium | reverse complement strand
AAACGCCAGCGAATGGTGCTTTGCACGATCGTAAAGATTCAACGCCTGGTCGAGATGGTGGAGGGAGCGCTCGAAGTCTCCGACCCAAAACAAGGTATCGCCAAAGGCATAGTTCGCCTCGAGCAGCAGGGCCTGGTCTTTTGACTCTTCAGCGAGTTCGAGCATCTGTCGCGCCAGCTGCAAGGCGGTGTCGAGCTGACCCTTGACCTCATAGAAGTTCCACAAGCCCCACAACACAGGAAAAAGGTGTGGACTCTGGCCCTGTTCGGCGCACAACCGACGGGCGCGCATGTAAGTCTTCTCAACTTGCGGGTTGGCGAATCCCTGAGTCGAGACCAGGACCGGTCCCAGTGTGATCTGGAGCGCCAGTTCCCTTTGCGTTTTCTCCGGCGACAGCGGCAGCTTGGTGAGCATCTGGAGTCCTTTGCGCGCCAGAGCTGCGGCTTCGTGGTTAGCGAAGACCCCAGCCGCACGCTCAGCAGAAACCTGGAAAAACTCTGCCGCTCGGGAAAAATTGCGAGCTGATTCGAACAGCAGTGCTACTTGGTGGGCAACACTGACCTGTGAATCGGGATGGAGCCGCAGCAGCGTGTTTGCCGTAGCCGCGCTCAAGCTGGTCCGCCGCGTCGGGCTGAGCATGGCATACAACGCATTTTGATAGAGAGTGTGCACGAAGCGGAGATGCAGACTGAGCGTGCCGTCGGGAAATTCCTTCTCCCCAATCCTCTGCACAAAGAAATGGACACGCTCAATATTTTCCAGACGTTCTTCCACCTCTGCGGCATCGCCGGAAATCGCGGCGGCCAGAACTACCGAATGAAATTCCGCTCCTTCAACACTGGCCGCCTGCAGCAGCCGCCGGTCCGCCTCATTGAGGCTGTCGACCTTGCGCTGAATCATGCTACGAACCGATGCCGGCACGTGGCCCCCGACCTCCTCGATGGGCTGTGACAGAATCCAACGGCCCTGATCCTGAACAATGATTTTGCGGTCTCGCAGGTCACGCACCAGGTCCACCATGAATAGCGGGTTTCCTTCAGTGCGTTGCCATAGAAAGTGAGCAAATGACGCGGGGAAGCGATGTTCAGAGAACTCCAGCGCCAGATAGCCTTCCACATCACCCTGGGCCAAACAACTCAGGTTCAGCTCCCGAGAGAATCCGCGCGCTTCCAGGTCCAGGCGGAGTTGCATCAGGGGATGGATGCGTTCGTCCATCTCGCCTGGCCGATAGGTGACGACTACCAGCAATGGCAGCGTTTCGAAGCGGCTGGTGATGTATCCCAGCAGGTCGACGGTTGAGGTGTCGATCCAGTGAACATCCTCCAGGAAAAGAAGCAGCGGACGATGCCGGCACAACTCCTGCAGGAATGCGAAGAACTCGCGCTTCAATCTTTCCTGTGAAGTCGCTTTGGAATCAGCCAGCCGGATCATGGAAGAGTCTTGCTGCTGCGAGGGAGCCAGCTCCAAAAACCAGCTAGGGGCCAGCGTGCGCATGATCCGGGAGACGGAATCAGCACTGCCGGAGTGCAGCAGACCATCCAACGCTTCCAGCACGGGCAAATACGCCTCGCCTTCGGCCAAGCGCTCTGAGCAGCGGCCGCGGGCGACATTGCAGGAAGTTCCGTTGAATTTCAAGGAAGCGAGGAATTCCTCAACCAGTGTGCTTTTGCCAATGCCCGCTTCCCCCGATACGCATACCAGGGAACCTCGCCCTTCTGTCACCAGCTTTACGGCTGCATGCAGCTCCGTCAGCTGTGAGGCGCGACCGACAGTGCGTCGCTCAGGTACCTTCAAGAAGACAGTGTCGATGTCGGATGTCGGTGTGCGCAGGCTATCCAATACCTGTTCAACTTCCTCTGCGGTGGGACGAAGCCGTTGATCCTTTTGCAGCATCGAGAGCAGGAGACGTTCCAGGATGGCTGGCAGACCGGGATTGATGCGCGTTGGTGGAATCGGATCCTGCGAAAGAATTCCATTTGCGGTGCTGAAAGGTGAACCAGCACCGAATGGGTGCACTCCGGTGGCCGCTTCGTACAGCACGATACCGAGGGAGAAGATGTCGGAGCCCCATTCCAGGGGCTCGGCGCGGGCCTGCTCGGGAGAAAAGTAGTCGATAGTCCCCATCCAAGTGCCTTCCTTGGTGAGGCCCACCGACACCGTCTCCCCATTGGGGCTGATGCCCACCCGGGCCAGGCCGAAGTCCAGCAGCTTCACGTAACCATCCGACCGGACCATGATGTTCTCGGGCTTGATGTCGCGATGGATGATGCCAGCTTGATGGGCCGTCTTCAGGGCGCGAGTTACCTGAATGGCGTAATCTATCACCGTCGCCAGATCCATATCTCGCTTCATTCGGCTACGCAGTGTCTCGCCCTGAATCCACTCCATGACCAGAAACGACCCGGTTTCGTCTTCCCCGATTTCATGCACGGTGACGATATTCGGATGATTTAAGGCCGATGCCGCACGGGCTTCGCGATGGAAGCGCTCAATCGCTGTGGGATTGCCGGCGATGGCTTCGGGCAGAAATTTGATGGCGACAGTACGGCCCAGCGTCGTGTCTTCGGCCTTGTAGACGACACCCATTCCGCCTTTGCCCAGGCGTTCCAGAATGCGATAGTGGGAGACGACGTGGCCGATCATGGCTCAGCTCTCATTGTATCCGGACCAGGATCCAGAACTGCTTTCGGTGGGGCCATGTAGGTGGCTGGGACCCGAATCGGGAAGCGATTCGGTTACGCGACTCCGATGGTAAGCAGTCGCTTAGACAAGGACACCGTTCATCCTGATGTTGTCGTGCCCGACATCTGGCAACCTCCGACGCGTACCTTGCCGCGCCAGACAACGCCCAGGGCATGAAGGCTAATGCGGTCGCCGAGACTCAATCTGTCTGCATCTAACACGGCTTCATAGGCATAGGAAACCAGGTGGTTCTGCGTGATACACCAGCTTTTGTGGGAATCACGCCCGAACAGTGTTCGCAGGCAGCATCCCTGCTATAGGTATTGCCGTGATACCAGGTCGGCATGTTGGTGATTGGCATTTCCACATCCTGAACTTTGCGCGTGGATATTCTTACCGCGTCTGAATTTATAGCGACAGCTTAGCTTCGAAGCCGCGCCAGCACATCGCACGAGCGAGGGAGACGGAGTACGTCTTTGGTGGAATCGTGAATATTTGGTCGTGAGACAACACCCACGGCATTGAACATGAAGATGTTGCCCCCTGGGCTCTCACATGACAACTGTGTTGTTCTCTATTCGCCGGCTCGCGCGTACAGCAGCGGATGAGGCACACTCTGGGATGGCTTTTCCCAGGCCGGAGGGAGCACGGCGTTATACAGAAGCTGGCGTTCCTCAGGCGAAAAGCTGCTGTAGCGACCGGAGTCGATTTGCCGCTGAGCCGCATCTGGCGGCATGGCATGCAGAGCTCGAATCACATTCTGCACTGCAGGCCGAGAGGTTGGCGGTTGTTGGATGGAATTGGGAGGCCGATAGTGGCCGGCAGCCTGGTCAGTCATGGGGTAAATCGGGTCCGCCGGTTTGAAGGACGCGATGCCAATGCTCACCGAGTTATGGTTAGGAGCAATCGGTGGCGCTGGAGCGCTGGAATGTTCCGTCGGGTACGCTGTGCGAGAGTCGTAGCCGGTTACGTTATTAGGATATGCATAGGGAGCTGGGTCGTTGGAGGGAACATAATAGGAACCGTAGTAGGGATAATAGTAAGGGTAGTAGTACGGACTACCCCACCAGGGGCTGTACCCATAAGCGTATGGATATGCCGGCCATCCCCAGCCAAAGCCTAGACTAATTCCCCATCCATACCCGAAGC
>CAZDYZ010001153.1:0-3463 GCA_964509525.1 uncultured Acidobacteriaceae bacterium | reverse complement strand
GCGCGAGCGCTTGGCGCCGCAGGCGATGATGACCGCCGCAAAATCGCGTCGAAGGTCCGTAAAGCTCACATCCTTGCCGACCTGCGTGTTGCAGCGGATCTCCACGCCAAGGGATTGAATGACAGCAACTTCGGCGCGGATCAGTTCGCGTGGCAACCGATAGCCTGGAACACCGGTGTAGAGCATGCCGGCGGGCTGCGGCTCCATTTCAAAGATCGTGGGGCGGAAGCCCATAAGCGCCAGATCATGCGCGGCGGCAAGCCCCGCAGGACCAGAGCCGATGACGGCGATTCGCTCTCCGCTCGGCTTGGGAAACTCGGCATTGGCGAGAAACTCAAGCAGGTGACTGAGTTCTTCGAGGTCGTCACACTGGCGAGACTCCGTGTTTGCTTCCAAATAGGGGAACAACTCGCTGCTGGCGTCAGGGCGGGCATCACTTCCGAATCTCTCGCAGACAAACCGCTTCAGCGCGCGAATCGAGATGGGCTGGTCGATGCTGCCGCGGCGGCAGGCCGCTTCGCAGGGTGCGCCGCAAATGCGTCCGCAAAGGGACGCCAGAGGATTGGGGCCGCGCGCAATTAGATACGCGCGTTCGTAATCACCCCCAGCAATTGCTCGAACATAGCCGCGCGCGTCGGTATGGACCGGGCAGGCATACTGGCACTTGATCTGCTCCCGCCAGTACTCCTGGTCGGCCATACGGACCCTGTAGCGTGGCTCGTCCATCCTGCTCGCCTGCCGTTGACGAAATCACTACAGGTAACGCTATGCAGTGCGAGAGCTGCCTGCTATGACAAAAGTCACGATAGCGGGTGACATGAAAGTGGCATTCGGACGCCGCTAGTGGCTTGGCTGACAACCCTCACGGTCAGGCACATGCCGTCGTATAGTGTTCAGGAAAGGTTCTTGAAGGAGGACCCATGCCGAAGCCTTCCACTTCTGCTGATCGGATCCGTAGGTCCCATCCCGAGATTTGGCAACGCTTCACTGCGCTGGCCGACGCATGCCACGAGGCGGGGCCTCTGGACGAAAAAACGCGGAGGCTTGTGAAGCTCGCCCTTGCCATTGCAGCTGGAACAGAAGGTGGTACCCATTCCGCGGTCCGCCACGCGAAAGAGGCTGGAATATCCATCGAAGAAATGGAACACGTAGTATTGCTCGGCATCACCACGCTCGGATTTCCTACGGCTGGTCGCGCGCTAGCGTGGATCCATGATTCTGTGGAATAAGCAGACTGACGCCAGCCTCCGGAATTTCCGTCAAGGCCTGATGCCGAGAGGCTAAGCTTGGACAATACTGATACCTTCTCTTGGAACGCTGTCCGCCAGGTGAAGCAGCCGTTCGCCTTCGCTGACTTTAGTCACGCTCTCGGATATGAGATTCGAGCGCGGATATAGCTTTGAGGCTGCAACGGTTTATTGAGGCGAAGCGATACCAGATAAAGCACTTGGATTTTTGAATTTCGTAGTTCGGGACCAGGGGTCGCGGTGCAAAATCCTCTCCCCCGCGCAAATTCCTTTCTTCATGAAACATAGTGGGCTGGATGCGCAAGTAGTCCTATAGAAGGGGATGTCAAGAGAAACATTCTCCCTCTCCCCTCCGAGAGGACAAGGCGGTCGTCGCTTGCATCCAGCCCAGTCTGCGTCCGGGAGAGGTTTTGGTCTTGGCCGTCATGGGCCCGCCGCGTATTCCAGCGAGACCAAGGGGCAAAGCCCCCACTCCTAGGCGCGGCCCAACACTCTCCTTCCATCACACTCTCGGAAGGTTCAGTTTTTCGCTTGCTCTGCAGTGAGACAGAGCGCCGCCGGCACCAGAAGCTACTTCCGTCTTCTGAAGCGGGGCGTCCTTGGCGTCCTTCTATAATGCGTTGATGTTACTGGCCAGTGTAGGAGAGAACTCCTTCAGATCGTCCAACGGCCGGAAAGCCGTGAAAGAACGGAAGGTATTAGACCGACGCTGCAGATCAGGCACACCCTATGTATCTTTTTCAGAAGGCTAGGGTTGTTCTCGGATTGGCTCGTTTTCCTCTACTGCCTGCGGGGCAGCCAACTGTGAATGTATTTGACCTCGTTGGACATGGTTGCTGTCAGGAAAGAATAAGCCAGAAATGCTACGCACCCCCTCGGCTTGGAGAAGTTACTGGCTCCGAACTTAGGCTGCGTTGCTTCTCTCAAATATCACAACTCCCGGTGAGTCAACTCACGGACGGGTCTTCGCAAAGACGTCATACTACCATTCAGATAGCCGACCCGATAAGGGACGGTCTTCAGGAGGCCGCTGTGTTGAAGCCATTCTTGATCAGTGTGGTGCTGTTGCTTAGCGTACTTCCAGCAGCAGGACAAGGAAATCAACCTCCTTCTCAGACTGCTACGCCGGGGGCCTACACGATTCCAGCCGACGCAATGCACCAGGCAAATCCCGTCAAGCCAACTCCAGATTCAATTGCTCAAGGAAAGAAATATTATGGGTACGATTGCGCGATGTGCCATGGAGATAACGGGGATGGCAATGGTGACGTTGCCAGGGATGAGAAGCTCAAGCTCAGCGATTTTCGGAATCCAGCGACATTGAAAGATAAGACCGACGGAGAACTCCTTTACATCATCAAGAACGGTAAAGGCCAGATGCCGCCGGAAGGAAATCGTCTGAAGCCGACTGATCTCTGGAACCTGGTCAACTACATCCGATCGCTAGCACAAAAATAGGCGTAGGAGGGCACGGCGCGCGTTAATGTGTTGTTCTCCCGGTTGTTCTGCGGTCGCGGCTAACCCATCTTTGAGTTTGCGATAGCGCAGGTCGACCCACCTATGTGGACCGCCTGCAATCAGACGCCGATCACACTTACCAGCTCTTTCACTGAGTCCGCACTCTTCTGCAGGGAAGCGTGCTCGTCTGGGGTAAGTTTGATCTCAATGATCTGCTCCAGCCCATTCGCACCCAGTTTGCACGGCACGCCTACGTAGAGCCCCTTAATGCCGTACTCACCTTCCAAGTAAGCCGCACAGGGAAGGATCTTCTTCTTGTCCTTCAGGATGGCGTCGACCATTTCAGCCACTGCGGCCGACGGTGCATAATACGCGCTGCCGGACTTGAGATACTTCACGATCTCGGCACCCCCGTCGCGAGTACGCTGTACCAACTTAGCGAGAGTCATGGGTTCGATCAGCTCCGTGATGGGGATTCCGGCAACTGTAGAATAGCGCGCTAGCGGAACCATAGTATCGCCGTGCCCTCCGAGCACGAAGGCGGTGACGTTCTCCACCGAAACCTTCAGCTCCATGGCAATGAACGCACGGAAGCGCGCCGAATCAAGCACCCCTGCCATGCCGATAACGCGATTGCGAGAGAAACCGCTTAGCTTGTAAGCAGCCTGGGCCATCGCGTCCAGAGGGTTAGAAACAATGATAAGGATGCAGTCGGGTGAGTGTTGCACTACCTTACCCACTACGTCGCTCATGATCTT
>CAZDYZ010001152.1:0-2656 GCA_964509525.1 uncultured Acidobacteriaceae bacterium | reverse complement strand
AGATAGATCGTGCCTCGATCGAGCATTTCGTTGCGACTGTAGACCGTCTTTATGTAATCGAGATCGCCGGCGGCCCATCGCGCTTGCGCGTCTTCGACGGCAAAGGGCAGCCGCTGCCCGCACCGGCCCTGCCGCCAATCGCCAGAGTCGCGGACATCACGCCCATCAAGCCTGGGAATGTGGTGTTTCTCGTCGAGACGTATGTTGATCCTCCTGCGTGGTACCACTATGACGCGGTTAGCGGCAAAATCGCCCGGAGTGCGATGTTCGAAACGGCGCCCTTCAACTTCGATGACGCCGAAGTCGTCCGAGAGTTTGCCATTTCGAAAGATGGCACGCGTGTCCCAATGAACATCATCCGTCTCAAGGGTACGAAGCTGGACGGAAAGAACCCGGTGCTGCTTACCGGCTACGGCGGATACAGCATAAGCCTGGAACCGGTTTTCGAAGGAGATTACTATCGCGGATCAGGGACGCGCCTCTGGCTGGATCAGGGCGGAATTTTCGTTGAAGCCAACCTCCGCGGTGGCGGAGAGTATGGTGAAGATTGGCACCACGAAGGCAACCTCACGCGCAAGCAGAATGTTTTCGACGACTTCATCGCATGTGCCCAGTACTTGATCGCCAAGAAATACACTTCACCGGAGCACTTGGCGATTTATGGCGAGAGCAACGGAGGACTGTTGATGGGCGCAGTGATGACACAGCGTCCCGATCTTTTCCGCACCGTCGTTTCTGACTCAGGATGGTACGACATGCTGCGGGTTGAGGTTGCACCGAACGGCCAATTCAACACCACCGAATTTGGAAGCGTGAAGAATGCGGAACAATTTCAGGCGCTGTACGCCTATTCTCCCTACCATCGGGTGAAAGATGGAACTGCCTATCCTGCGATCTACCTGACCTCAGGCGAAAACGACAATCGGGTGGATCCCATGAACTCGCGCAAAATGGCCGCGCGTCTGCAGGCAGCCAACAGCTCCGACCGTCTAATCCTGTTGCGAACCGTCGCGAACGCCGGCCATGGGTGGGGCGAAGCTGCGGATGTGGAGGTCGGCCAAGGCACCGATGTCTTCAGCTTCCTGTTCGACCAGATGGGAATTTCATACACACAAAAACGCAAAGACAAGCGCGCGGGAAGTCCTTAAACATGGTGGAGCAGTGCTGCGCCACTGCCTTGGGCGCACTGGCAAATCCGAAGGTTCCGTGGAACCTAAGAGATTCTTGATGAAGTAACTACCGGCTGGACGGAGAAAAGCGATGAACACAAGAATCGTTGAACAGCTAATTCGTTTGTCATTCATTATCGTGGCATTGGCTTCCATCGCGCTGGGCTTTTCTCAGAAGTCAACAATTGCTGCATCGGCTGAGAACGCACAACAATGGGTCGTTCCCGCACAGGCCCAGAAACTAAAGAACCCTGTGCCCATTACCGGAGAGGTGCTGACGGCCGCAGGTCCTCTGTATGTGGAAAACTGTGCTAGGTGTCACGGCGAGAACGGTGGGGCTACCGGCCCAGAGGCCAAGTGGCTGCCCGAAGAGCCTGCGAATTTAACGGACGCCAAGCTGATCAAAGGCTCTAGCGACGGCGAACTATTCTGGAAGATAACGAGTGGACGGGACCCTATGCCGTCTTTTCGGCAGTTATCTGATACACAGCGCTGGCAGCTTGTGGACTACGTGCGCTACCTCGCCAACCGTGCGCAATACGTCTATCTAGGGGCGCACTCCAAAAGATGACACGTCATTGTTGTTCCGCCTCAAAAGGACAAGGCCGCCTTTAGCGCGAAAATTAAGCTCGGCTAGAGCAAGTCTGAATCACGGGAACTGTTGCTTGCCTCACCTATTTCAAATGTTGTAGAACTACCGTATCTTGGTTCGTGTGGATCTTGACGGATTTCTGATCTTCACTACTCTCAACACAAAATCGAACACACCGTCCAATAGATACTCTGGCTTCCCGCTGGAATCACCCGTTCACCTTCACCGGAATCCCCAATGACGAGCAATAGGAATGAATCCTAGAGGCGGACGGTTCACCGAAAGGGCTTCAATACGATTCCACCACTACCGTAAAGACTTGGTGTACCGGGTCGGGATCGAACCCGGGTCACCTGCACTGGACTTCTAACTCACTGATTCTACGCATTGAGCTGAAGTGGACTTACACGGCTCGCGGCCATGTTTGTCCACTTCTTGTCCAGCGGATCGTACCTCAACGCATGCGGTCAACGCCGAACGAAATGCGTCGAGAGCTGAGAACGACGGGAACGACGTCGGGGTTTAGTGAGCGACGATGTTTTCGTTACCAAAGACTTATCTGCAATGAGTTGGTTGATCCAACACTTCCTCGAAGCCGACTTCGCGATAGCGTCGGCCGGCACATCAGCGGCTTAGGCGTTATACGACCAAGTGGATTACTTCCGGTTTGCCCGTCATCTGACCAAAAACGGTAGGAATCGCCCGCGCAGCCTCCGACTTCCGACAAGCCCGTCTGCTCAGTAACGACTTCGCGCTGATGCAGAAGCGCAGTTGTAGACTAAATTAAATTAAAGTGAGAGCAAGGAATGTTCTCTGCCCGACGAGGTACGGAGGTGCAATGGCCTTCACGAACTGTTACGAAGACGCGCTTCGAGCTGAAGAGTATGCCAAGCTT
>CAZDYZ010001151.1:0-2789 GCA_964509525.1 uncultured Acidobacteriaceae bacterium | reverse complement strand
GAGGTGCTGTTGCGAGACTATGCGTCCAGTGGCCTGGTGCAGGAGGAGTTTTGCGCCCTTCGGGGAGTGGCTCGCAGTACGCTAGGCAACTATTTGTGTCGCTCGCGGATGGAGACAGGAGCCAGCGCGGCCCAGTTGGTTGCCGTAGAGGTGATAAGCGCAAAGCCTGGTGAGGTGGATGGGAAGCCGAGGCCGATGGTAGCGGGGGATGAACTTTGCGGTGGCGTAGCCGGGATGGAGTACCTGGGCAGTAGTGGGTTGGTGGTGGTACTGGGCGGCGACCGCCGGATCGAAGTGCAGCCCGGTTTTGATGGGCCCACCCTGGAGCGTCTGGTTCGTACCCTGGAGGAGATGTAAGTCATGTTTGGATTGGGCCCAGCCACCCGGATCTATCTGGCCGCGGGAGCCACGGACATGCGCAAGAGCTTCGAGGGCCTCTATGGTCTGGTTCGCGACCGATTGCTGTGTGAGCCTTTGAGTGGCCATCTCTTCTTGTTCTGCAACGCGCAGCGGAATCGCCTGAAAGTCCTGGTTTGGGATGGAACGGGACTGTGGGTCTGTGCGAAGCGATTGCCCCGAGGATGCTTCAGTTGGCCGCCGACCGGCGATGCGCAAGGCAAAGTGGTTCTGAGTCACGAAGAACTGTCCTTATTATTAGGTGGGATCGATCTGGCGAAGACCCAGAGCAAACGGTGGCACCGTGTAGTAAACAGCCAAGACAGTACGGCCGCATAAAATCCTTGTAATCCACAAGCCATTCCATTTACTTAACAACTCGTCATGAGTCAAGCTGCTCATCCATCGTCGGTGTCCCGAGCAGCCACTGCCTCTTCTTGCGAGCTTGAGCTAATCGAACAACTGAAGCGGCAACTGGCCGAGCCGCTATTTACAGCAGTGAGCAGCCATTGGGAAAGTTATCAAAATCGGCTGCAGTGTGCGGAGCTGAAGATTCGTGTGCTGGAAGAGCGGCTACGGCTAGTGCGCATTGCCAGGTACGGGCCAGGCAGCGAAAAGCTCACCGATGGGCAACTGGAGTTGCTGGAGCTGGAGCCGGGAGTGAGTAATGTTGAAGTCCGGGCGGAGAGCGAGCGCCCTGTGGTTCCCGCGGCGAAGAAGACGCGCCCGCATCCGGGACGGCAACCCCTGCCCGCCAACCTTCCCCGGGTGGAGCGGATCCTGGGCTGCACGCCGGAGCAGTGCGTGTGCCCGGGCTGCGGGAAAACAACGGTGGTGATCGGCTACGAGGAAAGCTCCCAACTGGACGTGGAACCGGCGAAGTACTTCGTGTTGGTCACGAAACGTGAGAAACGTGCTTGCAAATCGTGCGAGGAGCAAGGGGTGGTCTCGGCCCCGTTGCCTCCACGAATCATCGAGAAGTGCCTGGCCAGTGACCAAATTGTGATCGACACGGTGGTCAGCAAGTATTGCGATCATCAGCCTCTGTATCGACAGAGCGCCATGCTGGAGCGCGACACTGGTTTAGAACTCAGCCGCGCCACACTGGACGGTTGGGTCCTGAAAGTGGGCGAGTTGCTGATCCCTATGGCGTCGGCCATGCGACAAGAGTTACTCCGTGGCCGCTACATCCAGGCGGACGAGACTCCAGTAGACGTGCAGATGCACGAGGGCCGCGGCAAGAACCATCAAGCCTACCTGTGGCAGTACAGCCAACCGGGAGGGACGGTGGTGTTCGATTTTCGACTGGGTCGCGGACGGGATGGACCGAAGCAGTTTCTGGGACAGTTCGAAGGTCTTCTGCAGACCGACGGGTATGCGGCCTACGATCAAATCGGAGGACCGAAGATCGTTCATGCGGCATGCTGGTCGCATGCGGAACGCTATGTTTCCGAAGTGGTGCAGCTCAATCCCCAAGATCCGGTGGCGAACGCGATCCTAGAACGGATCGATGATCTGTTTGTCATCGACGCTGCGGCCCGCCGTCAAGCCCTGAGCCTGGAGGGGCGCCACGCACTGCGGGAGCAACAATCGCGACCGCTGCTGGATGTGATCCGTCAGCAGCTCGAAGCGGCACGTTCCACGGCGCTGCCTGGGGGTGCATTGGCCAAGGCCTGCAACTACGCGCTCAACCTCTGGGACCGGCTCACCCGGTTTCTGGAACATCCCGAACTGGAGTTGAGCAATAACCTGGCAGAGAACTCGATGCGACCGGTGGCTCTGGGTCGAAAAAACTGGATCCACGTGGGGAGTCCACAAGCCGGGCCAAAAATTGCGGCCATCCTTTCGGTCGTGGAAAGTTGTCGGCGGTTGAAGCTCCCCGTGCGCGAGTATCTGGCGGCCGTTCTCCCCGGTCTCGCCAGCGTCCCCATTCGACGACTTGCTGAACTCACTCCCGCTGCGTGGGCCAAATGTGCTGAACGCAATTGAAAACAACAATTGCCTTTCTAAAACTGTCGACCCGATCCAATTGGTATAAATCGAAGAGTTCGTCAAGCGTGTAGTTCCTCTGACGCTTACGTTTGTCCGATCTTTGTCCACTGAATTTTGTTCACCTCAACCACAAATCTCATTTAGCAGGTGTAAGCGTCCGACCAACAAACTCAAGATGCGACCGCCGCGAGATTTGTACAATCTTGTCTGTCGGCAGTTCCTCTTCGCGACTGACGGCGGTGAATCTTGCGTTCTAGCCGCCGCACATCTTTATTGTGGTCGGTCCAACATGTCACATTTGACTTGCGAGGACGATTCCTTCAGGATGACGGCGGCAGGAACAAAACTCGGCGCTATCGCTTTGAGGGGCGTGCGATTGAAGGGTAGCATTTTTGTTCTCG
>CAZDYZ010001150.1:0-2110 GCA_964509525.1 uncultured Acidobacteriaceae bacterium | reverse complement strand
GTAGACGTTGGGCATGATCTTCTCAAGCTCGGAGATATGCACTGGAGTGCGCACGCCCGAGACGACGTCCTCGCCTTGCGCGTTCATCAGGAATTCCCCGTAGAACTCCTTCACACCGGTCGCTGGGTTGCGTGTAAACCCGACACCTGTGCCGCTAGTCTCACCCAGGTTGCCGAATACCATGGCCTGCACGTTTACAGCCGTACCAAGAAAGTCATCAATGTTGTTGATGCGACGATACGTCTTGGCGCGATCATTCAGCCAGGAGCGAAACACCGCATCGCGCGCCATCATGAGCTGCTCCTGGGGATCCTGCGGAAACGTTCGCTTGGCATGCTTCTGCACGACCTTCTTGTACTCGGCGATAAGTTCCTGCAGCGCCTTGGCATCCAGATCGGTATCGAGCTTGGCTTTCTTCTGCTTTTTCTTCCCGTCGAAAACCTCCTCAAATGCTCGCTTGGGAATGTCGAGCACTACCGAGCCAAACATCTGAATAAGGCGACGATAGGAGTCGTAGGCAAAGCGAGGATTGTTACTGCGCTTGGCGAGCCCCGTGACCGACTGATCGTTTAGTCCCAAGTTCAGAATAGTGTCCATCATGCCGGGCATGGAGAATTTAGCGCCGGAACGGACACTGACCAACAGCGGATTCTCCGCGCTGCCCAGTTTTTGTCCCTGCAACTTTTCCAGCCGAAGCAGCGCTTCGTTCATTTGCTGGTTCGCCTCTTTCGAAACCGTCGCTGTGCGCATGTACTCGCGACACGCCTCGGTCTGGATGGTGAACCCGGGAGGCACGGGGAGCCCGGCGTTGGTCATTTCGGCGAGGCCAGCACCTTTGCCGCCCAACTCGTCTTTCATCTTGCCGTTACCTTCGGCGCGCCCGCCTCCGAAGAAATAAACGTATTTGACTGGCTTGCTCTTTGCGGTAGTCGTAGTCTCGATCTCGATCGTGGAAGTGCTCATGACAAGTCCTTTACGGTGACAGAATTAGGAATTTTGTTGTCGGTGACGATCTCGCTGAAGTCCGCGATCGTGCCGACCGCCATCAGAAGAACCATTAGCATTGTCAAACGCCGCTCTCTAACTTGCTCGTCGTCCACCATCACCATGACTTCATCGAAGAATGTATCAACAGGGCGGCGAAGTTCGGCTACTTTGGACACTGCTTCGTGATACTTGCGCTGCTGTGCCAACTGTTTAATTGCGTCGCGGACTGAAGGAATCATCATTGCCAAATCCCTCTCAGCACGCTCTTCAAGCTTTTCCGGAGTCCATGATCCTTCCTCTATAGCGACGCCCGATCGGTGATCGCCACGGTTTTCTAGCCAGGGTCGCAAGATGTTCTTGATCCGCTTGAACGCGACCGAAATCGAAACGAAATCCTCGGAACCACGAACCTCGCTCACGGCCTCCGCGCGGGCAATGGCGTCGACTATATCGTTGCTGCCTGCAGCGAGTACGGCCTTGACAACGTCATAGGCGAATCCTCGCACGTCACGCAGGTAAAACTCCAACCGCTCACGCATGAAGATTGCGATCGCTTCCTCGAAGTTCAAGTCCTTGGCAAAGCGCGTTTCAGCTTCGGAACCCGCATATTGTGCACGAGCGTCAGCGAACAGCTTGGCAATCGGCAAAGGTAGCTCCACCTGGGCGATGATCTTGACGATGCCGTTGGCCGCGCGCCGTAAGGCGAACGGATCCTTCGAGCCGGTCGGCTGGAACCCGAGTGCGAACATACCGGCCATGCTGTCCGCCTTGTCGGCGATTGCCAGGATCGCTCCTTCCAACGTGCGGGGCACACGGTCTTCCATCGATTCCGGCTTGTACTGGTCGTAGATTGCGTCGCCTATGGCATCGGCCGTGGATGCAGGAAGTATAGGATCGAGTTGCTGGGCCTTGGCATACAAACCCCCGACAATACCCTGCAGCTCAGTAAACTCTTTCACCAACTCGGTCGTAAGATCGGTTTTCGCAAGCAGCGCCGCCTTATGAACAACGCCTGATCTCACAGGTGTCCCTGCACCTCGAAGTGCCTCGGAGATTAGACTTCCAGCTTCTGTACGCGGCGAGTTTTGTCGTAGTAGCTGCCAAGATCTTTCTGGAATGTTAC
>CAZDYZ010001149.1:0-3399 GCA_964509525.1 uncultured Acidobacteriaceae bacterium | reverse complement strand
CGTGACCTCGCACTCCATATTGCTCACCGGTCTCCGCGACATCAAGCTGTGGGACCTGAACCAGCCGCAGCTTTACACTTGTGTTGTTCGACTTCGTTTCGACAAGGAGGTTCTTGACGAAGCTGCGTGCCGCTTCGGCTTCCGCGAGGCAGAGTTCACTGAGAATGGCTTCCGACTAAATGGCAAAGTCATCAAGTTGCGCGGCCTTAATCGCCATCAGACCTTCCCCTTCGTTGGGCAAGCAATGCCTGCACGCGTGCAGCGACGGGATGCCCTGATCCTGAAGAACGAGCTCAAGTGCAATCTGGTGCGCACCTCACATTATCCCCAGTCGCCATACTTCCTTGATGCATGCGACGAAATCGGCCTGCTGGTGCTCGAAGAGATTCCCGGCTGGCAGCACATCGGAGATCAGGCCTGGAAAGACCTCGCCATCGACAATGTCAGTCGCATGATTACCCGCGACCGGAACCACCCCTGCGTAATTCTCTGGGGGGTACGCATCAATGAATCGCAGGACGATCATGACTTCTACATGCGCACCAACGCCGTCGCACACCAGTTGGACCCCACACGCCAGACCGGCGGAGTGCGCTATCTCTATGACTCCGAGTTCCTGGAAGATGTCTTTACTATGAACGACTTCGGACTTCCGCTGCGCGCTCCCAACCACACGCGCTATCTGAACACGGAGTTCTGCGGCCATACTTTCCCAACCAAGTCCATTGACAACACATCCCGCCTCACCGAGCACACTCTTCGTCATGCGCGGGTCCACAACCAGATTGCTGGCAGCCCGCTGTACTCCGGCGGCATTGGCTGGTGTGCCTTCGACTACAACACCCACGCCGACTTCGGCTCCGGAGACCGCATCTGCTATCACGGTGTCTCCGACATCTTTCGCCTGCCCAAACCGGCCGCCGGCTTCTACAGGTCCCAGTGCGATCCCGACACGGAGATCGTATTGGAGCCAGCGTTTCATTGGTCCATCGGCGACGATCTCGACTGGCTGAATCGAGTAGTCGTGTGCTCGAATTGCGATCATTTGAAGTTTTACGTAGGGACAAAACCGGCAGGTGAAGCTGATCCGAATCGCAACGACTACGGCAACCTACCCCATCCGCCGTTTTTTGTTTCGCTCTCAGCATCATTCCAGACATGGGGCGATCTGCGTATCGAAGGTTATCGGGCAGGGAAGAAGGTTATCGAGAAGACCTACTCCGGCGCTGGTGTCGACCACACGCTCGAGCTCAGGGCCGACGACCCTTTCCTGGTCGCCGATGGAGCTGATGCCACGCGCGTTGTCTTCCGCGTCATCGACGAATTCGGAGCGGTGCGTCCGCTTGCCACCGGAGCCATTGCCTTCGATCTAGCGGGTCCGGCCGAGCTCATCGGGGACAATCCTTTCACTCCAGTTGGCGGTGTCGGTGCAGTTTGGATCCGAGCTAGGCAGACAGCCGGAGAGGTCAAGCTCCGTGCCCGGCATCCGGCGTTAGGCACCCGGGAGGTGACAATCCGGATCGAGCCAGCGAAGAGCGAAGCTGTGTAGGTTGCTATGGCTGGCAAGAAGCCGCCATTTTCGTCACGCTGCCGTAGGGTTCGCGCGAGCGCCACCGGGTTCAAACTCCGGGCGTTCCTTGCGGCAGCGACCGCAGTTGGCAAGGAAATCGCTACAGACCGGGTAAAAGGTGTTAGTGCTCGAGTTGAGGGCTCTGCGGCTAGCGTGTCTTTGAGCTCAAGGCTACCCCGGGACCGGAAGCCACAGCGAATCCAACTTTACGATTCAGCTCAACGAGGAGAGAAATCGCAAGCTTCGCCCGCGCCTCGTAAGGTTGGGCTACCCATCCAGTCCGTCGCTGCCGCTGTGTGCCCAGGCGTGGTAAGCCGCAGAGCTACCTTTTCGTTGTCATCGTTGCCTCTAACTCACGAAAGCGGTCAACCGCCGCGCTGGGGGCGAAATCGTCCAGCTCGAACAACTGGCGAATCTCGATCTCGCCGTCCACATCTTCGCCAAAGGGGGAAGGGAAGCGTTTGGCCCATTCGAGACCCTCCTCCCTCGACTTTACTTGAATCAGCGTGTAGCCAGCGATGAGTTCCTTCGACTCGGCGAAGGGACCGTCGATCACAGTTCGCTTCCCTCCAGAATACTTGATGCGCCATCCCTTTGAAGTCGGTTGGAGCCCGGAGGCATCAAGCAACACGCCGGCATTTGCCAGTTCCTCGTGGTAGTTCGCCATGGTGGCAATGAGCTTCTCCTCCGGTAGGGTACCGGCTTCTGAGTGCTTGTCGCCTTTGACAATGATCATGAATCGCATAGTCGTTCCTCCTTCTGGTTACGGGTTGGGAGCCGGACTTGTGGATCTTCTCAACCGGCAGATCCTTGCTGTTTACTCTAACGTCGAACGACGGGTCACAAGATCGACAGGTTCAGAATCTTTTTTGAGGTATGCCTTGAATCGGTCACGGCGACTCAGCTGTCTCATGATCGTGTTCCGGACCAGCCTAGTCAACCCGTCCCTGAGTTCGTCGACTCTTGTACCGACCGTCCTCGGCCCTCAGTTGCGCAAAAACACAAAGTCGCTCCGAGATCGATTCTTGCAAAACTTGGTTAATGCTCGCCCTGACAATGTCTGCCTTCGCCTATTGCAGGCCCGGTTCCGGAAACCAAAAGGCTTCACGGCGCGTCCAACTACTATGTTCCGTTGGTGCCGACGAAGTATTGTGCTCCTGGTGTGTGCAATGCTGGCCTTTGTGGGCCGCTCAAATGCCCAGCCGCTGGTTCAGCCGCACCTTAAAGTCCAGTTGATATCTGAACAGGCCCCTTCGTCACCAGGGCAGTCTTTTTGGGTCGGTCTTTTGTTTGAACTAGAGCAAGGTTGGCACATCTATTGGCAAAACCCGGGGGATTCAGGCGAGCCGCCCAGGGTCCAGTGGAAGCTGCCGACAGGATTTGTCGCTGGCCCAATTCTTTGGCCACAGCCCATACGGCTTGGAAGTGGATCGGTCGTAGATTACGGCTACGAAGGACAGGTGCTATTGATAACTCCCATTGCGAGGTCGTCACGGAATCCGGCATCGATTCCGAGCATATCTGCAGATGTTAAGTACATCGTTTGTCGCGATGTGTGCATAGCCGGGCATGCTCATACCACGCTGTCAAATCCCGTGGGCGCCGACCAGGATGCTTGGCGTGCTCTTTTCGAGCAAACACGGGCGCAGCTTCCAAAGCCTGTGCCTGCCAGTTGGAAAGTTACCGCAGTATCGGCGGGACAGCACTTCGTATTATCGGTGCAAGCGAGGCTGCAATCACCAAGTGCGAGCTTTTTCCCGCTCGAGCCAGGCCAGATCGACAATTCGAGTCCACAAGGTTTCGCAACGACGCAGAATGGATTTCGCATC
>CAZDYZ010001148.1:0-2372 GCA_964509525.1 uncultured Acidobacteriaceae bacterium | reverse complement strand
GTCCCCCACGACTCCACCGCCAAGCGCTAGAATCACCGAGCGACGGTCCGCGCCGTGCTTCACGAGTCTTGATGCAAGCTTCTCTAGTTGCACGAGCGTTTTATGGCGCTCACCGTTGGGCATCTCTAGCGTCTCGATCTTGCGGCGGTTTTTCTTGAAGCTATGGCTCAGCGCACGGCCCCAGTGTTTGCGGATCGGCGGAGAGGTGACTACAAAAATTCGCGATTCTTCAGGGATGGTTTCGCGCAGAACATTTGCGGCCGAAAGCAGCAAACCGCGCGCGATCAGTACCTCATACGATCGTGAAGGCGTTTGGACAGGGATGCGCGTCAAACTTCTCTTAGTGTAATGGATCGTCAGCGCTCTGGTGCAAGTCTCGAGGTCAGCCGCAAACTAAATTGGGCGGATCAGGAAAAAATACACCAGAACGACGGCTGCCAGGAAAGCCACGACGAAACGTGCGCGAAAGCGTGCGTTTCGAATGTACTTGTCCAACTCTTTTTCCGAGAAATGACAGAAACCGCGAGCAATCAATTGGCGGTAAGCCTTTTCGTACCTGTTCATGCGAGGGCCTGTTAGGTGAACCTGGGCAGCAATCATAGTTATTCTGCCAAACTCGACCCCTGAAAAGCCAGACCCAAATTGGGCATTCCTCTTTTGGCAAGGTTGGCGATATATACCCGTTTTGGTATTCGAGCTGCGTGCTACCATGACCCTGGAGAGAGGACGCGCGAGGCACGATTTGCTCCCATGGTTCCGTGGTAATGAAAGCTCTTCCGTCCGAAACCGACTTCATCGTGGTGGGCGCGGGCATTGCTGGCCTACGTGCTTCGGTGGAGCTTTCGTCTGCGGGCCGCGTGCTTTGCCTCGCCAAAGGTGAGGTCACCGAATCTAACACGCAGTACGCGCAAGGTGGGATTGCGGCCGCTCTCAGTGACGACGACGAGATCCGGCTGCACCTGGAAGACACGCTGAAGGCTGGCGACGGCCTATGCAACGAGGAGGCCGCCCGCGTGCTGGTGGAGGAAGGTCCACCGCGCATCGAAGAGCTCATCGAGTGGGGCACCGAGTTCGATCGCGCGGGTACTAAGATCGCCCTCACACGCGAGGGAGCCCACAGCCGCAGCCGGGTTCTGCATGCTCATGGAGATTCCACCGGTCGCGAAATCGCCCGGTCGCTGTATCTCAAAGCGGCGGCATTAAAGCCCATTACCTTTCACGAATTCGAATTCACCACAGATTTGTTAGTGCGCAATGGCAGTACAGTCGGCGTCCGCGTACTGGATCAATCGGGACAGTCGCACGAGATCTATGCCAGCGCGGTGCTGCTCGCAACTGGTGGACTCGGCCAAGTGTACAGCGACACGACGAACCCTGCGGTCGCCACCGGCGACGGTGTGGCCATGGCTTATCGCGCTGGTGCCGAGATCAGCGACATGGAGTTCGTGCAATTTCATCCCACGGCGTTGTTCCTGAAAAATGCGCCCCGCTTTCTTTTGTCGGAGGCGCTACGCGGTGAAGGCGGCTACCTCCGCAACTTCGAGTTGAAGCGCTTTATGCGTCACTATCACGAGTTGGGGGAGCTGGCGCCGCGAGACGTGGTGGCGCGCGCCATCGCGCATGAACTGGAACGGGTCAACCGTCCCGACGCTGCTGTATACCTCGACCTCACGCACCTCCACGCCGAACGCGTGCGCAAACGGTTCCCCATGATCTATGCCACCTGCATGCAGTACAACATCGATATCGCCACCGAATTGGTGCCCGTTCGACCCGCAGCACACTATGCAATGGGCGGTGTGCGCACCGATCTGCGAGGTCAAACCTCGATTCCCGGACTCTACGCCGCAGGAGAAGTCGCTTGTACGGGCGTGCATGGCGCCAATCGCCTTGCTAGCAATTCTCTACTCGAAGGACTGGTTTATGGGGTGCGCGCAGCGCAGAACATGCGTGAGCACTTGCATTCGAAACACAAGATCGGGTCTGGGGGAAGCCCTCCACACGCGGTGGGTGCGAACAATAATGGTCAGCCGGCTGAGACGGAGAAACTTATCAAGAAAGTGCAAGCCCTCATGTGGCGATTCGTAGGCGTGGTGCGCGATGGACAAGGCTTGCGTCAAGTCGTCTCGGAGCTGAGCGCCCTACAGCCCCCTCCGGGCGGCGATCGCCGCAGCTGCGAAGCTGCCAACATTCTGCAAGCCGGAAGGCTGATTGCGCGCTCGGCGCTGGCGCGCGAAGAGAGCCGGGGTGCACATTACCGCCTCGATTATCCACTGAAGAATGAAACCAAGTTCCACAGGCACTCGGTCGTGAGCGGGGAAAAGATACGGTTCGAGTGAGGAGTTATCGCTTGTAAAGAGTTACCAATCAGG
>CAZDYZ010001147.1:0-10410 GCA_964509525.1 uncultured Acidobacteriaceae bacterium | reverse complement strand
GACCGGCGAACAGAACGAGATCAATCTCAATCAAAATATAACTGTCAGCGGCCGGGCCCAAGACGTTGTGTTTAAGGATTTTGACCAGAACTGGCGTCAGTTTGTCAGCAAATCCCCGCGGCTGGCTGCTCCCGTGATAGGCACGGTACAACGTCGGGAAGCCGCGCAGGAACCGGTCATCACTCCCGAATGTGTTTTTTCCGAGAGCGCCAAGGGTTATGTGTCGCGCATCATGATCAGTTGGAATGAAGCCCCCGCCCAGATCGTGAACGAACGTTCTGCCCGCGAAAAAGAAGGTCCGCCCGCGGCGCAAGGCCAAGTCCCCGAGATGCGGATCGATCTTGGTCTCCATCACGATCCATTTGCCCGCAATTATTTTTCATCGGCCCTTTCTAACGAAGTCTCCAAGCGGTTCAGCCTCCCCTCCAACAGCGCTCTGTTGAATGATCCCGAGGCCGTCCGGTTAACCGGGCCTGGTTTGTTTCCGCAGTTGATGGAGTTCAAGAGCCAGCTCCTGCATGACGCCACAACCAATCGGGAGTTCGCCAAGAACACGGTGGTCCTCCAGGAGTTGAGTCCAGGGCTTTCGTACAGCATGCGAGTGAGCCGTCCTTCCGGCGAGCAGTGGACCGCCGATCAGCAGTTTGTATTTGTGTCTCCCGTCTGTCCGACTTCATTCTGAGGAAATGGGTATGCGACGAACGCCAGCGAGATATCGGTTCCTCACTCCAGTGGCGCTCTTGCTGGGTATCTTGTCTGGTGTTTCCGGTTCAGCTTTCGCCCAGAAGGCAAGCTGGTTCGACATAAACCCCAATAGCTCGAACGACGGCCAGAACGGCTCCAGTATGGGCCGCGTCAATCACGTGGGTGCTGCCGGCGACTTGAGCAAGGTTTATGCTGCCACGGAATGGGGAGGGCTGTATCAGAGCTTCGACCAAGGCGGCACGTGGACGAAAATCGAAAGTTTTGCCCCTTCCGCCACGTGGGACATCAAGGTTGATCCTTCGAACAGCCAACGGGTGTACGCGACTTCGTTTTTCGATGGACGCGTCAATCCCCAATCCGGTATCAGTGTCAGCAACGATGCCGGCGGCACCTGGACTCCGGTGAGTTTTACCAAGTTCGACACACTTAACTGTACTGTCCCCCAACGCAAGAACCAGCCCTCGGGCTGGCAGATCTCCATCAACCCTGGCACCCCGAGCACTGTGTTTGTGGGCACCAGTTGTGGTCTGGCACGCTCGACCGACAGCGGCGGAAGCTGGACGTTTATCGATCCGTCCCCCGGCGATCCGGCGGAACAGATTTACGCGGTTGTGGCGCACGACAAGCAAACCGTGGATGTGATCGGAGACAACGGATTTTTCCGCTCCATAGACAATGGAAACACGTGGTCAACCATACTTCCCGGGCCTGGTCCAGTATCCGGAAACAGCGGCCCGGGGAACGGCGTAGCCGTGTCTCCGCAGGAAAGTTATGTGCTGCTAGCGGAAAATCTGCAAGGCAACATTTTCGAGTCGGATGATGGCGGTAAGACCTGGCCTACGACACTGACTCTACCGCTCTTGCCGGGCGGAATTTCGAACCAGCAGGGAAGGATTCCGTTCATTAAGACCAATCAGTTGAGCACCTCCAGCCAGTTCGACGTCTGGTATGGCGATATCAATCTGTTCAAAACGACGGCGATTACCCCTTCGACTGCGGCTCCGGGCGGCTCACCCCGCACGCCACTGAACAGTTGGAGTAGTGAGCAGGACAACGGGCACTGGGACACTGGCGATGTGATGTTCAACCCGAGGGCAACGGCCGGCGCATGTCCGACTTTGTACACGGCGGATGGCGGAGTTTATCGAAACACAAATCCCAACAATCCCGGATGCCAAAACCCAGGCTGGGTGCAGCCTAACATCACTCCACATGCGACCTGGATATGGGGTTTTGACGGGGTCCGAGTTGGCCCGGGACAACATGCGCTGACGTACGGCCTGCAGGACGACGGTGGTTACGCCGCGACGAACGTCGCCGAAGGCCAGAATCCACTTCCTGCGAACTGGAACAATTACACGTGCTGCGACATCTTTCACAATGCGCAGGCTGCGGGAAAGATTCTCTCGGTTGAGGGCTTCTGCCCGACTTGTGCCCGTGGGTTTCAGTTGTTTATCAGAGACCGTGACGGTTCAAATTCGAATCAGATCCCGAACTACCCCTCGGCAGCACAGCTGAATGTCTTTAAGAACGGAAGAGACATCGCTGAGTTTGGTGCGAGCGGGGCCGTCATCAATATGGCAGACGGGGTGTATTTCACGAATAACATTCTCGCCAATCCGATTGCATGGACGTCGTTGAATGCCCCGAGCGCTGTGACCTCGAGTTCGGGTAATGTGAAGGTCGCCAACCTGGGAGGCCAGCCCAACGTCTACTACCACACGGGCACGGGCAATCCGGAATCTCAAGGCCTCATCTTCCGTTCAACCCTGGTGGGTAACATTCAGGCTCCTGGTAGCAACTGGGTTCAGTTGCCTCTGCCGGGGAATATCGCATCGGTCACGGCGTACGATGTTGATCCGACCAATGGAAATCACATCATCCTCAGCGGGATCGATAGCGCCTCAAACAATTTCCAGATCTGGACCACCCCCGACTTCGGAGTCACCTGGAATCGAGTAAGCACTCTGGAAACCGTGATGCTGGATGCGGGAACCAGCGCCCCTGTCTTCATCAATCAGTCCAGCCAGGGAAGAGTCACCGGGAATGGCGGCACTTTCAATTTCGGCACGTACTGGCAACCGTCGCTTTTGAGGTTCGACCCGCTTGATCCGACCACGATCGTGGCGGGGGCGATCGATGCAGGAGTCTTCATCTCGCTGGACAATGGCAGCAATTGGCAGTTGATTACTAACCCTCTTAACCCCAGTTCGACCTCGCCGAACATTACCGTGCCGATCTATGCCTATTTCAGTCCGGCACGCTTCAACGCCGACACCAACGCCTTTGATGTATGGGTTGGAACCCGCGGTTCGGGAGTACACAAGGTCGTATTCGAATTCCCGCCCCCGGGCAGATGATCTGCCGGAGGACGACAAGCTGTCAGGTCAACCTCGTATGGAGCGTTTGCTGTTGGCCTTATAGCGCACTCCGTTGTAACCTGTGACGGTTTGTGGATGTGACGCAAGCCATGACCCACGAACCGCTCTCCCGCAGGCTGTATCCGTTCTTGGTATTTCTGCTCGCCTGTGTGCAATACGTCAACACGGTTCCCTACGATTACGCGTGGGACGACAAGCTGGCCATCACCGCGAATGAATACACCACGCGAGGCATCAAAGCCCTGCCCGACATCTTTACGAAACGTGTAAGCATTCCTTACAAGAGCGAGTACCGTCCGGTACCGCAGGCCCTGCACGCGATTGAGTACCAGTTGTTCGGGGGAAGTCCTCACGCCGGGCATGCTTTTAACATCGCCTGGTACGCCTTCACTTGCGTGATGGTATTCGCCTTCGTGCGCTTCACCTTCTGCTGGATCGATCCCCTCTACGCCTTATTGGTAGCGCTGTTGTTTACGGTACATCCACTTCATGTCGAAGTGGTCGCAAACATCAAGAGTCGCGATGAGATTCTGGGCCTGTTTTTCGGCCTCTCCGGGGTCATTCTGCTGGTCAAAGCCATCGAGCAGGCGCGCTGGCTCCCGGCCCTGGGTGGAACGGTTTGTTTTGTTCTGGCATGCTTGTCCAAGAGCAATGCGATCACGATGCTGCCGCTTGTTCCCCTTGTGGCGTGGTACCGCGCCAAAGACTCAAAGCTCACCCGCCGGCTCATCCTAAGCAGCGCCGCGATTGCTATCTCCTGCCTGCTCGCGGTTTTCGTGATCCGGCATGTCCAGAGCACGGTGTCCCACGATCTGGCGGTGCACCTGAATTCCACTGTGCTGAACAACATATTCCTCTGGTCGGCGCACACTGAGACGATCATTCCGACGTCGCTGGTGATCATCGCCAGGTACGGGCTGCTGTTTGTGTACCCTCACCCTTTGATCCACTTGTACGGATACGACCAGATTCCCTTGAACCGGTGGCGCGACCCGATTACCTGGGTCGTTGTTGCCGGCTTGCTTGGACTCACGCTGCTGGTGCTCAAGGGCTGGCCTCGGAAGCTGCCTCTGGCTTTTGGACTGCTAACCTTCGCGATCACGTACTCGGTGTACTCCAACCTTTTCTTTTTTGCCCCCGATACCATGGCCGACCGCTACATGTTTCTGCCATCGGTGGGGCTGGCCATCGTAGCAATATCCGGAGTGTACCGGTTGGCTGCCCTTGATCTGAAGGCGCCGGCCCTGAATGGCGTTAGGGGGTTGGCGGTCCTGGGGGTCTTCGCGGCGGTGCTTGCGGCATGCTTCGCGACCACGGTGGTTACCAATCGCGATTGGCAGAACGACGTGACGCTCATCCACAACCGCATTCAGTACATGCAGAACAACGCGGCCGCGCAAGCCATCTACGGCCATCAATTGAATACGGAAAGCTACGAGATGGCTACACCGCAGCTTCGTTTGGAGCGCAAGGCGGCTGCCATGAAGGCCTTCGCCACGGCTATCGAGATCTATCCTGACTTCCAGGCAGCCTGGATTGCCACGGGACGGTTGTTTGCCGATCGCGGCATCTACGATAAGGCGGAGCTATCATTCCTCAGAGCACAGCGTCTGGAACCGCTCAGTCCCGACGCCTATTTCTGCTTGGGGACGTTATATCTGGCCGAGCAGGACACGGAGCTTGCGATCCCGTACCTGGAGAAAGCAGTTCTGCTGGATCCAAGGATGGAAGATGCCTACGTGATGCTGGGGCGGGCCTACTTGCGGGCTAACAATATCGATAACCTGGGGGCGATGACCGCCACAGCACGGCAATGGTTTCCGCAAAACACCAACGTGGAGGCGCTCCAGGCAACCTACTTCTTTCGCACCCAGCAGTACGACAAAGCCTTTCAGCTCGCCCGGGAAGTTGTCGCCCGGGATCCCCAAAACACGCTCGCGATCACCGTCCTTTCCTCGCCGAGGGCCCAGTCGCTGTCCAAGCAATGAGTCTGCCTTGAAGGGCGCCCGAAAAATGAATGATCGCCTGCATATCGCTCACCTCGTCAACCCCGTCCGCTCCCCGGTTGAGGCCGAACTGACCTATGCCCAGCCGCTTACCTTCGAGTCCATGCGCCGCGCCGCCGAACAGGCGGAGGATGTGGCTCGTATTGACTTGCTCACCGCGCAGTTTCCCGAGGACCACGAGGTGATTCCGCCGTTCTTCACGCGGACTCCCGACCTCGACCGTTGTGTTGCCGACCTGTATCCGTTCACCGTCTATCGCAAGCTGCCGCTCATAGCCGATCTCGTAGAGCGGCTGTATTCCGGTTCCAGCGCGCCATACCTGATCTATACGAATGTGGACATCATTCTCCACCCCAATTTCTATCAGGAGGTTGCCGCCCGCATCCGAAGTGGATTGGATGCCTTCATGATCAACCGCCGCCGTGTGCCTGATCATTACCGGTCGCCGGAAGACCTGCCGACGATCTTCGCGTTGGAAGGCGCGCCCCATCCCGGCTTCGATTGCTTCGTCTTTCATCGCTCCCTCTACCCGAAGTTCCGCATGGGCCGGGTTTGTGTCGGGATGCCGTTCATCGAGATGATGTTTTCGCAGAACCTGTTCTGCCACGCCCGGCGGTTCCAGTTGTTCGATCGCGACCACCTGACATTCCATGTCGGCATGGAGATTTTCAAGAAGCGTGCTCCCGAATATTGGAACTTCAACAAGTCCGAGTTCTGGCGTACGATCGACGAAATGCTGCCCGAGTTGGACAGCCGCAAGTTCCCCTGGGGACAGAGCAATGTTCTCTACCGCATGGTCCGCTGGGGCTTGCATCCGGCGATTCCAATCCGCCTCGCTCTCACGCTTGAACCGAAGCGCTGGCAACGGACAAAACCGCCTCAAGCCCGGACCTAATAGGGCTAACCGGTTTTCTTGACAAATGCTTTTCCGGCTGACACCATCTGGTGAACTATTGCCCGAGAATGGAGAAAGCTCTCCCGATTGGAAGCGCCGTGACAATCGAAGTACAAAACTTCATCGAGAATCTCGAGCGGCACCTGACCAACATTGCGCCCGGGCGCTTGCAATCCGAAACCCGGCTGCGTGATCTGCCGGAATGGGACTCCCTGCAGGCTCTCGTGGTCGTCGCCAGCTTCGACTGGGACTACGGGGTGACCATCTCCGCTGATGAGTTTGCGGGGGCGCGAACCGTACAGGAGCTGCACACTCTGGTCACGCAAAAAGCGCAGCAATAATGGGCTACTTCTCCATTCCCAACATCCGTTTGAGCGGAATCGCCGCCGCCGTCCCCTTGCGCCAGGTCAGCAATGAGAACCTGGATCTCCTGAACGAGCCTGAGGCGAAGGCATTCGTAAGAACTGTTGGCATCCGGACTCGCAGGGTGGCACCCCCTGCGGTTTGCGCCTCTGACCTCTGCTTGGTTGCGGCGCAGCGCCTTCTGCAATTGCGCGGACTCAATCCCGCAGAAATCGGAGCACTCGTCTTTGTGACCCAGACTCCTGACTACCTCCTGCCCGGCAACAGCACGTTAGTCCAGCGCCGGTTGGGACTGAAGCCATCCAGCTACCTGCTCGACGTGAACCAGGGCTGCGCCGGATACGTTTATGGACTGGCCTCTGCTGCATGCGTGATGAGCGCTGCGAAAATCCAGAAGGGGCTGCTTCTCGTCGGGGATACCATCACCCGCCTTCTGTCCCCACAAGACCGGACCACGGTTCCCATCTTCTCCGATGCAGGTTCTGCGACACTCCTCGAACTGGTCGCGGGCGCCGAACCTATGTACTTCAATCTGGGAAGCGACGGCGCGGGGGCCGAAGTCATCTACGTGCGCGGCGGAGGAGCACGGGAGCCCTTCGGACCCGACAGCCCGTTGACTACCGCGCAAGGGCACGATCCCGCGTGCGCGTCGGTCAACCTTTCCATGCGGGGCATGGATGTGCTGCATTATGTTCTCAAGTATGTTGCACCCAACATCCGGGAGCTGCTGGATTCCGCACACACAGGCATCGACACCCCGGATTACTACATCTTCCACCAGGCCAACCGCATTCTGAATGAGTGCCTTGTGAAGAAGCTTGGCATTGCGCCGCAGAAAGTTCCGGAAACGTTACTGGATTACGGCAACACGAGCTGCGCGACCATCCCCGTCACCATCTGCCGGCACTTGGGCAGAGAACTCGCCAGCGGCAAGAAAAAAATGGTTCTTTCCGGCTTCGGCGCGGGATTCTCCTGGGGCAGCGCTCTTATTACTGCGGAATCGATGCTCTGTCCCGAACTCCTCGAACTAGACGGCTCGCCCAGCTGATCTCGACGCACCCGTCATAAATGCGCGCTTCGGTCGCATTTTGCGGCTCTGCAGTGCTTTGTGGATTTACGATTGAGGCGGTACTGCTGATGCGCTTCATCCGTTTCGGAATCACGCTCCAGAGGCTCGAGCCTGATGACCTGGAGATGGTACGGGTGTGGCGAAACGGCCCCAGGGTTCGCCCTTACATGCGTTACCACGAGCTGATCCAGCCCGAAGAACAAAAGCAATGGTTCCAGAGCCTCGATGCCGAGCGCGACTGGTACTTCATTGCGCGAACGGGGGACATACCCTTTGCCGTCTTCGATATTAAGGACATCGATTGGAGCGCGGAGTACGGCGAGGCAGGCGGATTCGTGGGCGACTCAAGATATATCGGGCGTCCTGAGCCAGGGCAGGCCACGCTTGCGCTCATGGACTTCGGCTTTCACTTGCTTGGGCTCAAGTCATTGAAGGCGCGGTACAGCGCGAGCCTCGACCGAATTGTGCGGTTGAATGATCGGCTCGGCTATGTCATCACTCACCAGGGAGCCGACGGCTTCCTGTATGCGCAAGTCACGGCCGACCGCTACTTGCGATGGGCTGCACCTCTGCGCAAGGCTGCCGTGACTGCCCATGGCAGTGCCGCGTTATTGATCTCTCCGACTCCCTGGCTCATGAGCCGTATCCAACCGCCGCCCACCGCAACGCAACCCCCCGATTGGCAGCTCGCCGTTCGCTGAGCCTGAAGCAGCCTGGTATTCTCGAGCCTCCCCGGCGGAAAGCCCAATAACTTCCAGATGATTGTTTTCGCTGCGTAGCGGTGTGCTGTGGTATTCTCGCCTCCACCTATCCGCGGTGTCTGTGGCGAGGATGACACCTTACTATGGCTGCATCGAGTGACGCACGCTTGGCCGCTCACCATTGGGCGCCGGTAGAGTCTTCGATTCATCTGAACTTGCCAGTGGATTATTCGTGCTATCTTGAGCGCACCCGGCAAGCCGTGTACGCTCGCCTGCGCACCGCTCCCGCCGGGGACATCGTCTCCCGGTATTTCGAACGCGGCAAGATGCTGCGGGCCTTTCTGGTATTTGCGGGTTGCGCATCGGTTGGCGGCGACCCGGAGAATGTTCTGGAGGCAGCCGAAGCCATCGAGCTGCTGCATGGAGCGTCACTTTTTCACGACGACATCATGGACCGCGCCGCAGAGCGACGCGGCATCGTGGCCTTGCACGAGCAGTTGGGCGTCGGACAGGCACTGGTGGTCGGCGACGACCTGCTGTTGCGGGCCTTCACTGCGCTAGCCGATGCGCGCGCACATCACCCACCCGAGATTGTGCTGCAGGCGATGGAAGCCCTGAATCAACTAGCCCGAAAGTGCTGTCGCGGGCAATTTGAAGAGCTGCGCGCCACCCCCTGGATCTCCGAAGAACAATACTTTTTCATTGTGGAAGGCAAGACGGCTGCGCCTTTTGTAGCTGCCGGCGTGCTGGGTGTCTTGCTGGGCGGCGGCACCCCGGCTCAGATTGCGCAAATCCGAATCTACGCGCGCGAGATGGGCATTGCCTACCAGATCGACGATGATTTGATGGACCTCGTCGGCGAACCTGGCTCGATGGGCAAGCCGGTCGGCAATTCCCTCGCCGAAGGCCGCCCCATGCTCCCGTTCATCTACCTGTGGCAAGAAGGCTCCGACGCTGTGCGCACTAAGCTGTGCCAGCTCGGCCGCAACGGAAGCGGCCGCGACGAGCTGGTTGCCCTGTTGCAACAACACGCCATATTGGACCGTACGCTGCAGGTCAGAAACCGGCATCTGCAAGCCGCTATCGCCGCGCTGAAGGAATTTGGAAACCCCAGCGGTGTGCAGGCCCTCTGTGCGCTGGTTTCGCGATCCACTCCCGGAACAAGTTCTTAGTGCACCCGCCGCGATGATCTCGTGCAAGCGTCAGACGGTACCTCCCACGCGCTGTTGCAGCGCTCTAAGTCTTGGTAAGCCTATAGCGGATCTCGCGATAGATATTCGTCGGCGTATAAACCTTCCACAAAGCCCGGTGGTCGGAGGCTGCCCGGAGCGCCTGATCCGTAGGCACAACCTTATTGGCCGCCGGTGCTGCGTATTCGCCAACCAATCCCGCGACCCGCTCCAGCAGTGCGTCGTCTTTGGCGTTGCCCGCTGCGCTAATCCGCTCTAGCAGTTCGCCGGTCTTGTACTGGCGGTAACGCATGGCAAACGTCCCAATACTATTAAGGCCGCTAGGCCGTTCCCCCTGCTCATGCAGTGCCGCAAGCCGCGCATTGTTGTAGCTATAGAAGAACTCACGCGAGACCTCGTAGCCCTCAATCACGCCGGCCTTGCCGGGCAACAGGTAGTAGTGCCTGAGCTGCGCTTCGCGATGCGTCACTCCTATCCCGAAGGCAATCCGGGTCCGCTGATGTGTGTTAGGCGGCGAAGCGTGCAGCGTCTGATTGTTGAAGACCACCGCCTGCCCCGCGCGGAGATCCAGGATGTTCATGTAAGGAAAGATGTTGAACAGTTGATCCGCAAACGGAGGCGCGTACTGTGGCGACGGGGAAGGGCGAACGTGATCGTATAAACAATGGCTTCCCTTGAGCAGGGCCAGTGCCCCGTTGTCGGCATTCACATCCACCAGCGGGCACCATACCGTTGCTGACCAGAATTTAGATTCATCGACAAAGGTCCAGTCTTGGTGCGGCGGCACAAACCCGCGCGGGTTTCTCGCCTTCGTGACAAAGCTGGCAGTGAAGATCTGGTGGTTCTCGAAGTGCCTGTCGATGCTCGGGCCTGCCGTCGCGACCAGCTTCTCGGCCACCTTCCTTACGAACTCCGGGCTCTGGTCGTCCAGGCTGACCTGGAAGCCGTTCTGCGGTGTGGCCGCATTTTCCAGCGAGGCATAGAAGGTACGTAGCTCGGCAATCTCGTTAGGACCAATCAGGTCCACCACGACGAAGCCGTCGTTCTCGAACGAATTCTGCAGAACTGGGTCTCGAAACAGCTTCATGTGCGTCCCATCC
>CAZDYZ010001146.1:0-2105 GCA_964509525.1 uncultured Acidobacteriaceae bacterium | reverse complement strand
CTTGATCCCTCGTCGCCGCCTATGACCTTGCTTCTGGTCATGTTGCACACCGGCACCATGTTTGCGGTGATTGCCTATTTCTGGAAGCAGTGGCGAGAAACTTACTTCGAGAGCATGGCTGCGTTCAAGAAATTTGCCTGGCTGGTAATCCTGGCGACGATTCTAACAGGCATCATCGGCGAGGCCATCATAAAGATCATCGAGAAGACCGCTTTTCGCGGAGTCCCGCACGCCGAAATCGAAGACCTGTTCCGGCATCTCGAACTGATCGCTCCCGCACTTGCCGCTGCCGGAATTCTGATTCTGGTCGCCGGCCTTCACGACCGGCGAAGTGCGGCAAGCAAGAGCGATAACCTCGATAACAAGCAGGCCTCGATCATTGGCACCGTGCAGGGGCTGTGCCTGCCGTTTCGTGGATTTTCTAGGTCGGGTGCGACGATCTCTGCGGGAATGCTCGCCGGCGTGGCCAAGGGGCGTGCAGAGACCTTCAGCTTCGCCCTGGCGGTAGTTCTGACTCCGCCGGTGGTGGCCCGCGAAGCCATGCGTCTGGTGCGCGCGCAGCACATCACCGGGACAGCTGCCTTGGCGTCTGCTGTCTTTCCCAGCCTGATCGGCGCGGTGTTAGCCTTTCTTGCCGGACTCCTTGCCCTGAAGTGGCTCAGCCGATGGCTCGAGCACGGGCAGTGGTACATCTTCGGCATTTACTGCCTGGCCGCCGCCGCTGCCGTCGGATACCTGCATTACCTGGGTTACTGACCTTACGGTGACGGTTGCTCGCCGACGCTGTGACGGTCATCACCGAGCCAGGTTCCGCTCTCTTATAGGATTGAATCGGAGGTTTGCAAATGTTCGAGGGACTGATGCAGCCAATGCACTTATTGGTGATCCTTGTGATCGCGATGCTGGTATTTGGGCCGAAAAAAGTGGGTGAGCTCGGCAAAGGTCTGGGTGAGGGAATCCGCTCATTCCGCCAGGCCATGCGCGACGACAAGCCGGCTTCCGAGAGCAAGACGCCGGATCAGGGTCCCAAACAGGGTTAAACAGGCGTCCATGACCGTTCCCGGTCAACACGGCGCATGAAAAGAGATTCCACGCCCGCTGCCCGTTTCCAATAAGCTACGGCTCTTTTCTAGGGAGGGTTATCCCTAGCTGAGGTTTGCGCCGTCCCCGGTGCAAAACGGTAGTTAGTGTAATGGCGATTTTTCAACGACAACCCTCCTCTCTCATCAGGACTGAGTGATGCCCATCACAGCGACTAAGGCCCGAAGCCGCCTAATCTATTTTCGTTGTGGCGAGTACGAAGGCGCATCCGTCCATTCATGGAGAAGTACCCGATGAAACGACGTTGGGTGATTGTGGCGATCACATGCATAGCTCTGATCTGTGCAGGCATAATCGTCCCCGCTCAATATAAGCACCGTCGCTTCGCGAAATGGGCGGCACTGTACCGAATCCGGGCCGAGCAGGGTGATGCCAAGTCTCAGTTAGCACTAGGCGCGATGTATTATCACGGCAAGGGAGTGCCCAAAGATTATGTCGAGGCTGTGCGCTGGTACCCGCAAATCCGCCGAACAAGGAGACGCGGACGCCCAGTACTCCCTCTCGTACATGTACCACAAGGGGCGTGGACTGCCACAGGACGATTCTGAAGCCGCCCAGTGGTGCCGAAGAGCTGCCGAACAGGGCAACGCGCTGGCTCAGGACGCTCTGGGCATCATCTATCGTCGAGGCGAAGGCTTGCCACGGGACAATGCAGAAGCTGTCCACTGGTACCGCAAATCTGCCGAGCAGGGGTACCCGCAGGCCCGATATGACCTCGGCTACATGTATTACTACGGCTACGGCGTGCCGCAGGACCGAGCCGAGGCCAACCGCCTGTTCCGAGAAGCCGCCGAACAAGGTAACGAGGATGCTAAGCGGGCGCTCGAGTGTTCCAGGAAGGGGATTTCAATCGACCCAGGTGCGGGCCTTTCGGGTCTTCGATAACTCGCACGTCTCCAAGATGCCCAGGCAGGTTAGCTAACTACGAATGGCTCAGTAGTTGAGGATGACGGTTTTGTGCCGGAGAAGGCGGGCTGCTAAGACCCGTATCCAGCAAGGGACAT
>CAZDYZ010001145.1:0-2476 GCA_964509525.1 uncultured Acidobacteriaceae bacterium | reverse complement strand
CCATTCACGTCATGACGCGCGCCGGTCGAGGTTTCGGTTGCCTGCATGAACAGTACCCGCGCCCCGTTGAGCTTTGACTTCACTTCGCGGAGGTCAAATGTCTCACCGTAAGGAGCACTCAGAACTTCTACTTGACAGCCGAAAGCTTTCGCCAGATCGCTCCAGCGTTCGCCGAACTTGCCGGCGCTGAGCACGACGACCCTGTCGTTGGGCGAGGTGAGGTTCGAAACGGCGGCCTCCATGGCTCCGCTGCCAGAAGAAGCAAGGATGAGAACATCGTTTCGGGTGCCGATAAATATCTTCAGATCGGCCAGTGTTCGGGTGAAGATCTCACGGAATTCTGCCGTCCGATGATGCATATCAGCGGCAGCGATCGCGTTTTGGGCAGCCGGAAGCAAGGGAGTAGGCCCGGGTGTAAAAAGACGTGTTTTGCGTAGCATAGAGAACCACCTTTAGTTGTAAATTGCGGCGAAGCCAGCGCCGGATAAAACTATAAACCCTACACGGCCAGTCACTATAATTGCCGCATGAGCCTGACCGAGCAAGTCCAAAAAGACATGGTTGATGCCATGCGCAAGAAGGAAGAACTGCGGCTCTCTACACTGCGCATGATGAAAGCCGCGCTGCAAAACAAGAAAATTGAGAAGCGCGGTGTACTGAATGAGACGGAAGAGCTGCAGGTGTTCGGCACCATGATCAAGCAGCGCAAGGACGCGATCGAGCAGTTCGAAAAGGGCAATCGTCCTGAGCTGGCGAGCAAAGAAGCCAAAGAAATCGCGATCATCGAAGCCTACATGCCCAAGGCTTTAGGCGAAGACGAGATCGTTGCCACTGTGCGCGCCATCATCGCCGAGATGGGAACTCCCACAATGAAGGATATGGGCATCATAATTAAAAATGTGATGGCGAAGTTTGTCGGGGCGCGTGTCGACGGCAAACTCGTCAGCGAGACGGTAAAGAAGGAGCTTGCGAAGTAGCCTCCGATGCTGATCCTGTTTCGGCGTCCTACCCCCCGCGTCAGGTGCTAGCAGAAGCGGGGTTGACGATTGCCAACCTTGAATCTAAAAGTTTTCCCTACCCACCTTCGCTACTTCCGTGCCTAAGAAGCTCACTCTGCAGGATTTCCGCAACGCATACTTAACAAAGAGCTTACAGGGGGAATCAAATTTGCCTGCGAGGACCGCATTCTATGTCCCAGAAATAACCCACGGTACTGTCAAAGAGCTTTTGCGAGTGAACAGGTATCGTGCACTCCTATGTGGAAACTGGACCCACGTTTCAGGCTACTCCGATGCTCAGGCAGCACAAAGCAAAATCCTCTTTTGAGACGACTAGAGTGGCTTGGCTTCCCGTTTTGGGAATGCTAGCCCCTGCCGCTCCGACCTGGCGAATCTTCGCCAGGGCGGGGATTTGAGCAATCACGAGGACGAAGAGGCTGCCTGATAGCCGGAACCTGCCTTCAAAGCTCTCGGTTTAGATACAACGGTCATGCTTGGCTGGTAAGAAATTGCACGATCCTCTACCGATGAAGGCAGATATCCCGGCTCGAACCAAGGTGATGTCTCGGAACGACAGCCCGGCGATTACACTCGAAGCTGCTACCTACCGGTGGCGTTTCCGTCGTTCCCGAATGTTGTAATCTGAAATCAGAGGCATGACGTACGAAAGCACTGTGGAGCGGCTTTATGCGCTCGGACACGAGTTGGCCAGCACGCCGGCACATAAGTTCGACCTGGCCTATGTGCGCCTGATGCTGGACGCGCTTGGTCATCCTGAGCGGCGCTTTGCCAGTGTGCTCATTGCGGGCACCAACGGCAAAGGCTCGACAGCGGCGACGCTCTCGTCCATGTTGCGAGTCGGGGGATACAAGGTTGGGCTCTACAGCTCACCCCACCTGGTGTGCATCAACGAACGCATCCGGATGAATGGCGAGGCCATCAGCGATGCCGAGTTTGGCGCCATTCACGATCGGGTCGAGCAGACAGCGCAGGATCTGCTGTACTCCGCCAAGTTGCCATGGCACCCCAGCTTCTTCGAGATGCTAACGACGATGGCGTTTGAATATTTCGCGTGCATAGGGGTGGAGATTGCTGTACTTGAAGTCGGCATGGGCGGGCGTCTTGACGCAACCAATGTGGTCGATCCCGTCATCTCAGTCATTGCCGACGTTGCTCTCGATCATCAGAGATATCTCGGTTACACCATCGCAGAAATCGCGCGCGAGAAGGCTGGCATCATCAGGGAGAACGGAGTCGTGGTTACCCTGCCGCAGCATCCGCAGGCCAACGACGTGATTGGCCACACTATTCTCGAAAAAAAGGCGCGTGCTGTCAGCGCAGCCAACTATGTGCCGACGGTGTCAGGGCGAGCTGCAGCCTATAGCATGGGTTATGTTCTTCCCGGGCGGAACCGTTATCGGCTTACCGTCATGGGCGAGGACATCGATGTGGATTCACCGCTTGTCGGACGGCACCAA
>CAZDYZ010001144.1:0-6455 GCA_964509525.1 uncultured Acidobacteriaceae bacterium | reverse complement strand
ATTCGCCTCCACCGTCCGAGGCGAGTTTCAAGCTGGCAACAAGGCAGCTTCTCTAAGGCGGCGTCGTGCTCGCCCTGCCTAGCGAAGGAACCGTCAGCAATTGCGCGCTGTTTTCGCTATCTGGACAACAGTTGTCAAGCTACGGTCGACATCTGCTTCCGTTGTTGCCCAGCTTGACACGCTGATGCGCATTGCAGTGTGACCTTGCCACTCAGTCGGTCCACACCAACATGAGCCGTTACTTTGAACGGCAGCGATCACGCGACGCGTAACTTCTGCGTCACCGAACGACACCAACACCTGGTTCAGAACCACGTCATTCAAGATGGCGTACCCCGCCCGGCGAAGTCCAAGAGCGAAACGCTCTGCCAGTCGACAATTTCGCTCAATCATATCCGCAAGTCCGCGCGTCCCGAGTGATTTCAGTGCCGCCCATATTTCGACGCCGCGCGCTCGACGGGAGGCTTCGGGCGTATATTGTGCTCCATCTCGTTGGTCACTGAATTGAAGATATGCTCCGCTCAGCGCCATCGCATTGCGGAGATAGTCAGCTTCTCTCACAAAGGCAAGTCCTGAGTCGTAGGGGACATTCAGCCACTTGTGGCAGTCTGTGGCCCAGGAGTCGGCCTCCGTGAATCCATCCAGCAGGTGTCTGTATCCTGGCGCTGCCGCTGCCCACAACCCGAAAGCACCATCCACATGCACCCACGCGCCGCATTCTCCAGCGCGGCGGCATATCTCCTTCGCAGGATCGAATGCCCCACTGTTGACGTTACCGGCTTGAATGCACACGAGGCTTTTTGCAGTCAGCGGCGGAAACGAATCCGCCTTTATGCGGCCCTGTTCGTCAACCGGAACCGCCATAACTCGACTCCGGCCCAATCCCACAAGCGAGAGCGCTTTGAGCACTGAAGCATGTACCCCGCTTCCTACAATAACCCTGATCTCTGGGGCTCCAAATAGTCCCTGCTCCTCGACGTTCCAGCCTCCCCGTTTCAGCAGAGCATGTCGAGCCGCAGCCAAACAGCTGAAGTTAGCCATCGTGGCGCCGGTCACGAAACCTACCCCGCAAGAGGAGGGGAATCGGAAGATATCGCGCAGCCAGGTTGCTGTGACATCTTCTAGGAACGCCGCTACTGGAGATTGGACCCAGAGAGCCGCATTTTGATCCCAGGCTCCGGCCAACCAGTTCGCGGCGAGGGCCGCCGGCAGGGTGCCCCCAGTAACAAACCCAAAATAACGGCCTCCCGCGCTGGCCACGGTTGCCGGAGATCCATACTCGTCAAGAAGTGCGAGCACCGATATAGGCTTGCAGGGTTCGGCCTGAAGAGCACCTCCCAATGCCTGCATCCGATCAATTTGATCAGGGTCGGGGGCGACCCTCCTGCCATCGAGACTGCCAAGGTACTCTGCTGCCCGCGCTGCCGCGTTATTCAGCAATTCCTTCATTACGCCTCCGAGCCCGGAAATCTCTAGCAACAAGCACGGCTAATTCGAAGATGCAGGCAACACCAAACGGGGCGCAACATAACCGCGATTTTCAGGGTGGCGCAGTTCTAAACCGGGCTTTGGAGTCAGCAGCTTTTTGTCGGGGACCCAGAGGTGAAGTCTTCAAAATCTCGAGCCATGTGCACTTAGTGTACTGCCCAAAATCAAGGCCAGGTCTGTCTGACATTGCTTGGACCAAAATGCTTCGCTGTCAACCGTGCTTCGAACCTCGCGATCCGTCAGTACAGCTCAGGGCGCATCACGACTTGTTGAACTGCGTCACCCGTATATCGGCAGCACGCCGATTCCGCAGCTTTTAACCATAGCTTCGTGGCGGGTCATCGACAGTGATCTTTCCATCCGCTGCCTTGCCCCGGACTATCGCGATGATGATATAAGTGTCAGGACCTTCAAGAGTGCTGCGGACACAACATGACTATCGCCCGGATCATTGCTTATATCATAGCCGTGTTCCTGAATGCGATCGGGCTGATCCTGCTGTTGAAACCGATGCTCGCGACAGGTTCTCGTGGCCTTCCTCTGTTGCGGGGTGAATCCGGCCCGATGATGGCAGTGCTGGCGGCGCGGGAAATTGTCCTCGGCCTTCTAGCGGCTGGCCTGGCTTACACCGGAAATACTCATGGGCTCCTACTCGCTTTTCTGCTGGCGCTGATTATCACGATCATCGACGGTGTCGCCCTCCTGAAAACCAAATCCATCTTCGGGTTCGTCGTCAACGGCGTGGTAGGACTCATGCTTCTCTTCGCGGCTTATATGCTTTGGAAAGACTGGGGAGGTAGCACGTAACTATCGCCGACTCGTATCAGATCCGCTTACCCCGGTTCAAACAGTCAGAGTGGTGTTGGCGAGCCGTACGTCCCTCGCGGAATTGCAAAAACACAGCGGTATGGTCGCGCATTTCGCTATTCGGAGGGAGGTCCCGAATCTGCACTTCGGTAACTCCAATCCAGTCCATCTCCAGAGCAACTTGATCACCACCGCTAACAACATCGGTGATCGTATAGGTCTGCCTCTTAGAAAACACCGCTGGCCGCGCTTGGCTGCTTGAAGGGCTTTCGCAAGATCGAACGTTGACCCGTGGGGAGCGACTCGATTCGGCATTTCCGTTATTGGACTGCTGTCGACTGGTGCCTCAGCTCGATACAAACGTTCATCTTGAACATCTTGAAGAACTTGGAGGACTCTTTGCGGGCGCTGATAGATGCTACCCGGTTTGGGTAGCATCGCCGACTGAAGACAACCGTCGAACTTTACCCTCTACGCACGGACTCCAAGAAATAGTCCAGGGTACGGCCATCAGGGGTTGTATTCGGCTTGCAATATTGCCTCTAACGCTATTAATTCCATTGACTTTTCGAGAGCTGCTCCAGAGTCATCCTATCGCGGGAATAATCTGCAACTTATTGCAATCGGCGCAATCGCCCTGAGGTTGATCGGTACCGACGACAGATTAGGCATGGATGAACACCACCATTGTGCCGTAACACAATCTTTACTAGAACTTGCTTGCCACGGTTATTAAGGCGTTACTCCCACCTTCGGTGTCAGTTCGCCCATGCTCGCAATAGTCAAGAACAAATGGGGAAACCGGCGAAAGTATCCATGTAACGCTTCACGCCATCGTCGCCGATTGGAATATAGCCGGCCATCTTTTTCCAACGCCATCTGATCCAGGCAACGATTCGGCTGGCGGTGACGGCTCGAAGATAACCGGTCGGCTATGTTCAAGACGAGGGGGCAGATCAACAAAACGCTTTCGGCTCTGTTACCTGAAACGGTAACAAAGGCCGAGCTAGTTCACCGTCCAATCGCTGACAGGGCATTCGAATCATTCTTGAAGAAGGCGGGATCATGAGCGGGTTTTTCGTCCAGGGTGGTTTGGGATCTGCGGGCAACTTCGAAGTCGTCGTTCCAAGCAGATCCGCTCCCGGACTGGTCCATTATTGGAGGGACAATAACAGTCCCAGCCTGACTTGGAGCGGCCCGACTCGCTTTGGCAGCGCTCTCGGCATCATCAACGGCGGAGTGACCTTGATTGAGAGCAATCTTCGCAGTCCTGGAAATTTGGAAGTGGTGGTCTCCACGGCAGGGCAACTATATTACTTCTGGCGGGATTCAGGACCGGATGCCACTTGGAACGGGCCTTTCTACATAACTTGCCGCGTATCCGGGGTTCCCGGACTCATTCAAAGCCGCTTCGGAACCAAAGGTAACTTTGAAGTCGTTGTCCCCTCCAGCGACGGTGGACTGGTCCACTTTTGGCGGGACAACGACGATCCTAGACAGCCTTGGCACGGCCCGACGTCCTTCGGTCGTAGCCTAGGCATGGTAGATTCGGCGAGTCTCATCCAAAGCAACTTTGGCTACCCCGGAAACCTGGAGGTAGTCGCCTCTGTAGGAGGTCAAGCGTATCACTTTTGGCGAGATTCGGGGCCATTTTTCAATTGGAATGGCCCTTTTCTACTCAGTGGTATCTTTGGTTACCCATCGCTAATTCAGAGCCGATTTGGATCTCAGGGTAACTTTGAACTAGTGGTCTCGACTCCGTCCGGCGGCCTGGCTCATTATTGGCGAAACAACGATGATCCCGGTCTTCCGTGGAGTGCACCCACACCTTTCACAGGGCTAATTCGATTCGGACTCATTTCGCTGATCCAGAGCAATTTCGGTAACCCCGGAAATTTAGAAGTGATCGCTGGGACATTCGATCCGGCAGGTGGTGAGTTGGCCCACATTTGGCGAGACTCGGCACTATCGTCCTCGTGGAGCTTTCCTTTCATAGCTCAGACGGGAGTCTAGCGACAATCCGGGTAGCGCCGGTCTTCTGGAACGATCTCCGACGCATGGCAACTCGCGATATTGTGCGGGGCTGGATACCCGGGGGCCATGCGATGAGCATCACAGGCCACAAAACCCGCTCTGTGCTCGACCGCTACAACGTCCACGATGAACGTGACTAACCGCAAGCGCTCCGCGCAACCCAGGCTTACCGCGAACCGCAGGCCGCCGCACAACGCGAGAAACTCGCAACCATGCCGCAACGTTCTCTGCATGCATCAACTAGGAGGAGAGAATCAGAGACAGCAAGAAGGGCCACCCATCATTAAGTGCCCCTAATTCTTTGATTCTATGGCGCGCCCTGAGAGATTCGAACTCTCGACCTTCTGGTTCGTAGCCGTTAACGTACGGAAAATCAATAACTTAGCCAACATATCAGGAAGTGCCACAATGAATTATTTCATGCGAGTTTGAAGGGGTTAGGTAGACGTGCGAATCACGTCGTAACACGTGTGAAGGGCAGGGGGTAGGCACAAATTTTGTGCACAAGAAATCCGAAATTCGGGACAACAGCGATGGACGGTATAGGCGTAAACACGCTGAAGCTCACCGTCGATGGGAAAGACCTATCTAAATTCTTGACGAGTCTGCGCATCCAAACCCCTTCTACCAGTTCACCATGCCCGCCACGGATAATATTCTGGGTCTGGATGGTGTCACTTCTGGCTCATCGGTATCAGATGCCTACTTGGTAATCCTAAAGCCGCTGCCTCCCGGCAGCCACGTGATTCACTTTGAAGGGATGTTTGTCTCTGGTCCGGCTGCTGGCGGCTCATTTGGCGTGACGTATAACCTCACCGCTCAATAAGAGGCTGACGACAAAGCATCGTAACCAAGCAGTGTGCCGCCCTACATCGGGGCGGCTTTTCTCTTGCACAAGTGCTGGCTGGAGGGGCGATGACTGGCGATGCAGGCCGATTACGATCATCCCCTGCCAGGGGGGTAGAGGGGTGGTACACGCGTCACTCTCGGCGTGTGTGAAAATCCGCCACGGAACGCTTCTTGTTACGCACGGAAAGACGGCTGCTGCCCGTCGCGTTCTTCCGATGACTCCCCGAGTTCGGTCACTCCTAGCCCAAGTTCGTCACGGCACGGGCCAAATCTAGCCTAAGTGGTTCAGAATCAGTTTAGGCAATGGCCGAGTCTACACTACATTTGCGATTGAATTCGAGACGGTCGGGGAGACTGATGCGGAGTTGCTGAAGCAGGGATTTCTGCTCGGCCGTGGGTTCGGTGATGCGGCGGAGACGGATCTCGCGGCCGTCGGTAGTGGGAAGGATGATGTCGGCGCTTTGCAAGGTGGAGAGCAAAGCGAGCGCTCTCATAGGTGTGAGGGTTGTGGCGTCGATGATGCCACTGGCGGAAGGCACCGGAACCACGGCCGGCCGACGCTGCAGCAGATGTTTCAGCGTGACCCAGAGCGCATACCCCAGGAACGCCACCATCACATGCGCCTTGACGCGTGGCTCCAATTGGTGAAACAAGGGGCGAATCGACAATTCGCTTTTCAGGACTCGAAAGGATGCCTCGGCCTCGGTCAACTGCATGTATTTCGCCCACAACTCTTCAGCCGTCTCGGCCTTAAGATTCGTACGAAGCAGATAGGCACCTTCGCGGGATTCGCGCCAAGTCTGGCGGTCTTCTTTCATCTTCCAGATCAGACGGACACCTTCGCCCCGGTCCCGCAGAGTCACTTCGTACAAATCGTTCACCTGGGGATGCCGGGCCTGAATCTTTCCCAGCCGCCGCTCCATAAGGTTGCGGTCTTTCAGCCGTCCGCTGGCAATGGTCTTTTCCAGACGTTGCAAGGCGGCTTCCATGCTGGTGGAAAACTTCGTCCGGATGGCTTTCTCCTTCTCCTTACGACCGGAGGTGCGGCACAAGATGTAAGTTTCCTCGCCCTGCGGGATAGCCACCTGTTTGACTTCCACTTCCGGCCGGACCTGGGTCCAATCCTTCTGTAGTAGTTCCGCGGCAAACTGCTTCAGTCGGCTGCGCGGTGTTCCCACCAGATACTGGCCGCCGCGCTTGCGGATCGCCTCCAGGTTCTCCTCGCTGACCACACCACGATCAAACACCCAAATCCTTCGCGCCTTGCCATATTTGCG
>CAZDYZ010001143.1:0-2252 GCA_964509525.1 uncultured Acidobacteriaceae bacterium | reverse complement strand
ACCGACACGCGGCCCGCTGCCCCGGCGCCTTGTGCCAACATCAACGGAACAACGCCCAGCATGAACGCCAAGGACGTCATCAAGATAGGCCGCAGCCGGATGCGCGCCGCTTCCACGGCTGCCTCCAGCGTGCTTAGCCCGCGTTCCTGCAATCGCTCGGCAAACTCCACGATCAGGATGGCGTTCTTGCTCGCCAAGCCGATCAACATCACCAAGCCAATCTGGCAGTACACGTCATTGGTCAAGCCCCGCAGCGTTACGCCACCCAATGCCCCGAGCAGTCCCACCGGCACGCCCAACAAAATGATGAAGGGGAGTACATAGCTCTCGTATTGCGCGGCGAGCGTCAGGTACACGAAAACAAGCCCCAGCGCGAAGAGAATCAGGGCCTTGCCTCTCGATTTGATTTCTTCCAGCGACAACCCGCTCCATTCATAAGCCATCCCACGCGGCAGAGTCTTGTTCGCTACGGACTCCATGGCTGCGAGTCCCTGGCCGGTGCTCAGTCCAGGTGCAGTGCTTCCGGAAATTTCCGCGGAACGAAACAGGTTGTAGTGCGTGATCGTCTGTGGGTTTGCCGTCTGTGCGAGTTCCACCACATTGTCCAGCGGAATCATCTTCCCGCTGTCCGAACGCAAATAATAAGACCGCATGTCCTTTGCTTCCGAGCGGAACTTTTGGTCCGCCTGCAAATAAACGCGGTACGAGCGGTCGTTGAAGTCGAAGTCGTTCACGTACACCGATCCCATGAACACTTGCAGCGCGTCGGTAACTTGACTGAAGGGAATCTGCAGGCTCTTGGCCTTCTCGCGATCGATGCGCACTAGCACCTGCGGATCATTCGCGGTGAAGCCGGTGAACAATCCTGCCAGGTCCTTGTTGCGATTGCCGGCGGCTACCACCTGATTCGCGGCGTTCGCCAGAGTCTGCAAGCTGTTCCCGCCGAGGTCCTGCAGCTCGAACGTGAATCCACCCAACTGCGCTGCGCCTTCCACAGCAGGCGGGTTGAACGGCACCACCAGTCCCCCTGGAATCGCCATCATCTTTCCGCGCAAACGGGGAACAACGGTTGCGGCGGCGTGTTCCTTGCCCTTCCTCTCGCTGAAATCCTTCAGGTTGACGAAAATCAGTGCGCGGTTTGGCGCGCTTCCCGAAAAGCTGAACCCCACCACGGAGAACGCTCCGCTGATTTCCGGTTCGCTGGCCAGCGCCGCCTCTGCCTGTCCGCAGAGGTCCCGCGTGTAGTTGAGAGAAGCCCCTTGCGGCGCCTGAATCACAACGATTAGATAGCCCTGGTCCTCCTCGGGAATGAATCCCTGCGGCACATGTTGATAAAGCCCATACACGCCAAGAAGGGCCAGCACAAAGGCGCACAAGGTTACCAGTTTCCAGTTGGCTGCGGCATGCACGCACCGCCGGTAGAACCTGACCCCGGCCTCAAAGGCCTTGTTGAAACCGCGGAAGAAAGCTCCTTGGGCTCGCTCGCGTTGATGCCCCAGCAGAATCGCGGAAAGCGATGGCGTCAGCGTCAACGCATTGAACGCGGAGATTGATACGGAGAAAGCGATCGTCAGCGCGAACTGCCGGAACAGGATTCCCGTGGTGCCGGGGAAAAGCGCCACGGGCACGAAAACCGACACCAACACCAGGGACGTTGCGATCACTGCTCCCGCCACCTCGTTCATCGCCACGCTGGCGGCTCGGTGCGGCTCAGATATTCCCTCCATGATGTGGCGTTCGACGTTCTCGATGACTACGATGGCGTCGTCAACCACCAGCCCGGTCGCAAGCGTGATGCCGAACAGCGTCAGCGTATTGATCGAAAAACCCAGCGCCTTCACAAAAATGAAGGTCCCGATCAGCGACACCGGAATGGTGATTGCGGGAATGAACGTACTGCGCCATTCCTGCAGGAACACGTAGATCACCAGCACTACGAGACAGATTGCCTCCAGCAGCGTGATCAACACATCTCGTATGGACTCTCCGATCACTTCCGTCGTGTCAAACGCGATGGCGTACTTCAATCCAGGCGGAAAAGTCTTCGATAAGCGCTCCAGTTCGATCTTGACGGCGCGGTCCACATCCAACGCATTGGCGCCCGGAAGCTGTGTGACCCCTATGCCCATTGCGTCATGGCCGTTGAAGCGAAGCATCGAGCCGTAATCTTCCGCTCCCAGCTCCGCGCGGCCTACATCCTTCAAACGAACCAGCGTCCCATCGGCTCCGGTTTTCAGAATAATGTTCTCGAA
>CAZDYZ010001142.1:0-8099 GCA_964509525.1 uncultured Acidobacteriaceae bacterium | reverse complement strand
GATTTGGTGGCGATCGGGGAAGCGGTGCTGCCGAATCTGTACCATCCGGTGGTGGTGCTGTAGCCGGCTTCAGATCTGGTCCAGCCAAAGCACGCATCGTGTCCCTCGCCCGAGTAGGCCAGTAGGCCGTCCCGATATTGGAGCACGAACGGGGTCGACCTCGGAGGGCGGGCGTCCGGGGACGCCTGCACAATCGCATCGAGCGTCCAGTCATCGATGTCGAGGACCAACACCTCGAGACTCCGGCCCTTGGTTTTCCGGGTGAGTCGGTCGAGCGCCAGCAGGCCGGGGTCGCTCCAGCTCGCGACGCCGATTACGAGGATATGACCTGCACCGCAATAGAGTTGTCTCGCCGGGCGACAGGAACGAGAAGCCGGCTCGCCGAACGGCGCCCGGGAGCAGCCTTCGGCCGATTCGGGTTCGGGCGCTCAAGCGGGAGGCGTTGTCCTTCGCCTCAAACAGTGCGCGCTCGACCTCTTCGGAAAAATCGAAATGGCTCAATATGCCCTACTTCCTCTGATTCAAGCTGAAGCGATTGCCAAAGGGGTCCTGGAAGACCGCCTCGATGCCGTAGAACTTCTCCGAGGGCGGAGACGGGAACTCGACGCCCTTCGCCGAAAGCTCCTCATATGTCTTCTGGCAATCGGCGGTTTCGAACACGCCGGCGGCGATCAATCCGCTCTGGATGAGGTTTTTGAGGGTGGCGGCGTTTTCGGCGGTCATGCGCCCGAACGGCGCCAGTTTCATCAGAATGATCTGGAAATCGGGCTGGCCTTTCGGGCCCACGGTCAGCCAGCGGAAGCCGCCGCCGCCCATCGATTCGTCCATGCGGACCTCGAATCCCAGCTTGTTGACGTAGAAATCCTTCGCCTCGTCCTGATCGGAAACGAAAATCGTGGCGTGGGTGAATCGTTGAATCATGGGAATCTCTCCTCGCTTCGACTATAGGGGGAAGGCCGCCCGGCGCGCTTCTTCGATCTTGCGGTTCGCGCCTCACCCGGCGGCCAGCCAGAAGTCGACGAAGCAGCCGGGTATGTAGAGCACGCGCCAGCCGTGGATGGGAGCGATGAAACGGCGCGCTTCGCGGCGGAAGGCGGTGGGCGATTGGCCGGTGAGCGCGGCAAAGCGGGCACTGAACGTTCCGAGGCTGTTGTACCCCACTTCCAGGCAGATCTCGGTGACCGGCAATTCGCCGGCGGCGAGCAGCCGGCGCGCCCGATCCATGCGCAAACGCGTCAGGAAATCGTGCGGCGTCTCGCCGAATGTGCGGGCGAAGACGCGCTGGAAGTGGAACGGCGAAAGACACGCTTCGCGGGCGGCGCGGTCGAGCGGGATGGGCGCGTTGTAGCCGGCGGCCAGCAAGTCGCGCGCACGGCACAGGCGGCGGAAGGTCGCGTCGTCCACCAGCATGCGTCCAAGGTACAACGGCCGCGGGGGCGCGGGCAAGGGGCCGGAGTTCTATACACCCCAGAGGTCGGTATCGCAGACCGGGAGGGGCTCTTTGTGCATTTCGTCCTGCCCGAGCTGGAGCGCGAGCAGATCGAGATCCAGGTACTTCTTGTTTTTCACCAGGGCGTGCAAGGCGCTGATAATCTGCTCCGGATCGAGAACGGCGGTGGCTTCGAGAAGCGCCCCCAACATCACGATATTGCCCACTTTGGCATCGCCGAGTTTGTCGGCGAGGCCCGAGAAATGCTTGGCGACCATGCGGAGGTCCGGGCGGGCGCAATCTTCCGGCAAGGTATCGCCGTTGTAGAGCACAACCCCGCCCGGCTCGACGTCGGGGAGGAACTTGCGCAGCGACGGCTCGTTCAGCGCCAGCAGAACGTTGGGACGGGAAACCAAGGGCGACGAAATGGGTTCGTTCGACAAACGCACGTGGCAGTTCGAGGTGCCCGACCGCATCTCCGGACCGTACGACGGCAGCCAGCATACCTCCATGCCCTCGAGCAGGGCCATCTCGGCCAGCAACTGTCCCATTAACAAAATACCCTGTCCGCCGAAGCCCGCGATCTTCACCGTCAGGTCGCGGGTGTGATGTCGGCGGCCTATGGTTCCGTCTTCCCGATTCCCCTCCTCCACCTCGAGTGCTTCCTCGACAGTCTTTAGTGGAATCCTGGGGCCGGGCGGTAACTCCGGCTTTCGGTCTCGAAACACCCCGAGCGGAAAGGTCTTCAACAGCGTTTCACCCACCCATTTGCGCGCCACCACAGGGTCCATGTTCAGGATTGTCGGACACGGGGAGAGGACTTCCACCAGCGAGAAGCCTCCGCCGTCTCTCTGGATCTCGAGTGCTCTCTTCACGGCGCGCTTCGCTTTCATGATGTTTTTCATGTCATTCAGCGCGACGCGTGCGATGTACGTTGGAGTCTCCAGCGCAGCCAGGAGTTCGCACACGTGCAGAGGCAAACCCTCGTTGCTGGCTCGTCGTCCCCATGGCGAGGTCGTGGACACCTGACCGATGAGGGAGGTTGGCGCCATTTGTCCGCCTGTCATCCCATAAATGGAGTTGTTGATGAAGAAGATGCAGATGTTCTCGCCACGATTAGCGGCATGCACGATTTCCGCGGTGCCAATAGCGGCAAGATCCCCATCGCCTTGGTACGCCATCACGATGGACTCGGGGTGCGCCCGTTTAAGCGCGGTGGCGGCTGCCGGAGCGCGTCCATGGGCTACTTGCACGTTGCCCACGTCGAAATAGTAGTAGGCAAAGACCGAACAGCCAACAGGACTTACCAGGACTGCGCGGTCCTGCAAGCCAAGATCGGTAAGGGCTTCGGCAATCAGCTTGTGGACGACCCCATGTCCACAGCCTGGGCAGTAGTGCGTCTGCTGTTGTAGCTCCCCTTTGCGTTCGTAGCGCTCATAGAACACCGGCGATTTCTTATGGATAACCTCGTATCCGTTCACAGATGCCTCCTGACACGCCTACGCCAGAGCTGACAGGCGCGAAAAAACTTGCGCGGTAATCTCTTCGGCCATAGGTACGTTGCCGCCTGCCCGCCCGTAAAACTCCACTGGTACGGCGCCGTTGAGCGCCAGCTTCACGTCTTCCAGCATCATGCCCGTGTTCAGCTCGACCACCATCACCGACTTGTCCTGCTTCGCTGTTTCCCGCAATTCGCGAGACGGGAATGGCCACAACGTGATGGGACGGAATAGGCCTGCCTTCCATCCCTGCGCCCGCAACTGGTCTACGGTCGTGCGCAGGACACGCGACACTACGCCGAAACCCACGAGCAACACCTCGGCGTCTTCCGTCAGATAGTGTTCGCAGCGGGTCTCCAGTTCCTGCGCCAGCTGATACTTGGTTTCAAGTTTCTGAACGTGGGCTTCCAGAACATCGGGTTCGAGGAAGATCGAGGTAACCAGGTTCTTCCTGGTCTGTGCTGTGCCCTTCACTGCCCAGTCTTTCGCAGGTGGTTCAATGTCGCGTAGCTGAATGTCCAGCGGCTCCATCATCTGGCCGACATAACCATCAGTCATGATGAGCACGGGGTTGCGATACCGGTCGGCCAACTCAAACGCCAGCACCGTGAGATCGAACATCTCCTGCACCGAGGAGGGCGCAAGCACAATGTTGCGATAGCATCCGTGGCCGCCTCCCTTCACGATACAGAAGTAGTCGCTCTGCTCGGGGGCGATATTGCCCAGACCCGGACCGCCGCGTACTACGTCAACGATGACGCACGGCAGTTCGGCACCGGCGATGTAGGAGATGCCTTCCTGCATCAGGCTGAGTCCGGGACCGGAAGAGGCACTCATCACCCTCACGCCGGCTGATGCTGCCCCATAGACCATGTTGATGGCCGAGACTTCGCTTTCGGCTTGCAAGAAAGTGCCGCCCACTTGTGGCATGAGCAGGGCGGCATATTCGGCGATCTCGCTTGCGGGTGTGATGGGGTATCCGTAATACGCCCGGCAACCCGCCAGCACAGCGCCTTTTACGACGGCGACATTTCCCTTACATAGTTGCCTCACCGACCACCTCCTGATTCTGCACCACCGATGCGCTGGTTGTCCGTGAGGGAGGAGTGAGGCGATAGACAATGATGGCTCCGGGTTCGGGGCAACAGTAAAAACACGCCCCACAACCGGTACAACCCTCTCCGGTGTATTGCGCCAAATGAACGCCGTACTTGCTTAATTCCGGCGCCAGGAACAGGCAACGAGGAGGACATGACTCGACACACAGACCGCACCCTTTGCATTCTTCAGGATCGATCGTTACATTACCGCGCGGTTGGGATCCCACGGTTATCCTCACACTTCCATGCGCACACGTTGCGCTGGAACCAGCGCTGACGTTCGCAGTAGTCAAACAGCTCATTGTGAAACTTGGGATGAGCGACCTGAATGAGCGCCTCGGCTCTTTGGCGGACGGTGCGCCCATGCAAGTAAGCGACACCGTATTCGGTGACCACATAGTGCACATCGGCGCGCGTCGTCAGCACCCCCGCGCCATGGGCCAGCCTCGGTACGATTCGCGATACGCTCCCGTTCTTGGCAGTCGAGGGCAGCGCGATGATGGGCTTACCCCACTTAGAGCGTGCTGCCCCCCGGATGAAATCGAGCTGACCGCCAAAGCCGCTGTAGAAATGTGGTCCGATTGACTCAGCACAGACCTGGCCCGTCAGGTCAACTTCAATGGCTGAATTGATGGCCACCATGCGCTCGTTCTGCGCAATGCGTAACGGATCATTCGTGTAGGCCGAAGGATGGAACTCGAAGATGGGATTTTCGTCGATGAAATCGAACAGCTTTCTGGTGCCCAGAACGAAGCCCAGAATGATCTTTCGCGGCTTGAAATTTTTGCGCTGCCCGTTGATGACACCCGCCTCGACGAGTGGAATGGCATTGTCGGAGATCAGCTCGGTGTGCACACCGAGATCTTTGCGGTCCATCAGGTTGGGGAGAACAGCATCCGGGATGCCACCTATCCCGCACTGCAGGACAGCGCCATCTTCGATAAGCGAGGCTACGTTAGTCCCAATCGACTGAAACAATTCGTTGCTGGGTTGCTTCGGCAATTCGCACAGCGGGCGCGAGAGTTCGACAATTGCGTCAATCTCGCTCACATGAATGAAGCTGTCGCCATAGGTGCGCGGCATCTGTGCATTCACTTGCGCTACCACCTGATGGGCATATTTCGCAGCGGTAAGCGTGCAGTCCACGCCCACACCAAAGCTGCAATAGCCGTGCGGATCGGGCGGTGATACTTGGATGAAGGCAACATCAATGGGCATCTCGCCGCTTTCAAACAGTGCCTCGACCTCGCTCAGGAAAATCGGCGTGTAATCAGCGCGTCCATCATTCACTGCCTCGCGCACATTACCGCCGACAAACAATGCGTTATGGCGGAAGTGTTCCGCCATCTCGGGCACGCAGTATGGCGAAGTGCCTGAAGTGAGCAGGTGCATCACCTCCACGTCCTTTACGAAGGGCGCGCGCACCATCAGCGCTTCCACCAGGGCCTCGGGTTCCGCGCAGCCGGGGTGGATATACACGCGCATTCCCGACTCGACACAGGAAACGGCCTCGCGTGCGTTCATCAGTTTGTTACGGTATTGGTCAGTCCAGGACATCAACGGAATCCTCGTCAGGCGGACGCTGTTTCCAAAGTAACAGACTGACCCGTGGTAGCACGCTCGTGCCCCAACGCCGCGTAATAGATGGCCAGGTGGAAAAACTGGTCGAGCATCTCCAGCAATTCAAGCTCGCCGAAGATTTCTGCCGGGCGCTCCAGCTCCGCATGTTTCTGCAGATAGTCCCACAGGTTTTCGCGTACCAGGCAGATCATCCACACTACCTGACTGATGGGCACGCCTTGCGCTGCCCGTTGCGCGCCGATTTCCAGATAGCGGCGCTCGACATCGGCTTCGGTCTTGCCCAGCAGCCACTCGCCCAGATGACGGTAGACCTCGTACACCTTCTCGATCAGCTCGTTCTCCGGGACGCTGGAGTAAGCCGAGCATTTGCTGCAACTTATGTAACGATTGTGCAAGCTACGGGCCAGTCCGTCGGAGTGGTTCTCAATTATCTTGACCAGACGATATGCAAGTAGCACAGCTCACCTCTTTCCCCACGGCGAGGACTCCACAGGGGCAGAATCCAGCTCGCCCGGGCGGAGCTACACTTACAAGCCAGTGTGACCCTTCCCCGCTTGACAAAGCCGTGATTGCAATCACGTGAAGCTGTGACGGGACTCACCCCTAAGTTTTGTCAGGACGTCATCGGACAGGCCGGCGCTATGCAACTTTGCACCGCCCTCGGAAACTCTGCGGCTGTTTGTATATCGGCGAACACCGATCCAGCCGTCTCGCACTTCTAGTGCTCTGCAGGCCGCCGGAGAAACAGAGGCAGTTTTCTTCCTCTGCTGGTTGGCCAACAGGCGAGTCCGCTCCACCTGCTTTGAAGATCTGTCCCGTTCTGACACAATTGCGCCACTCTAATTGCCGACTGTGGTTGTCACAGTTACAGCGGGCAGCCAAGTGTTTGTATTCCTATAATTGCGCGTGTAATTGCGCGTGCCGCTGCGTGAATTCGGATGGAATACGGGTTACATCTTTTTCCAAACCTGGACGGAATTGCATGGTGATGTGGCTAACATTCACGGTCCGAATGCAGCACTGCCCATGCGGTCGACACGGTCCTGGACTCCGGTGTACCGGGTTATGAGACGATAGAATGGAGGGCGGCTACCCTCCATGACATTTGTCACTCCGCCGGCCTGACAATCCACACTACTGCCGATATCGCAGATGACCGAAGATGGCTTCCGTGCTCGCGGAAACCAGTAGTACAGGAGCCATCAATGTCAACCGGGTTAGCTGAAATGCCTCGCAGTACTCCAGCCTTGCGGCCGGTCAGTGTAGCTACAGCCCAGAATCTAACCAAGAGGTACGGTTCTATCGTGGCCCTGCGTAACCTTACCCTGGAATTGCGCGCTGGCGAATTGCTGGCGTTGCTGGGGCCGAATGGAGCGGGTAAGACGACATTGGTGCGCATCCTCCTTGGTCTGGCCCGGCCTGACGCGGGCAACGTCTCGGTATTTGGCGCCGATCCCCACGGAGGAAGTGTTCTCCCCCGCATCGGCGCCATGCTGCAGGTGGGACGTGTACCAGAGACACTGCGCGTGCGGGAGCACATCGACTTATTCTCGTCCTACTATCCCGACCCACTGCCGCTGCAGGATACGTTCCACATCGCCGGGATCGAGGATATCCAGGACCGGCCCTTCGGTGAACTCTCGGGCGGCCAGAAACAGCGCGTATTGTTCGGCATTGCCATCTGCGGCAATCCTGACCTGCTATTTCTTGACGAGCCAACCCTGGGTCTCGACGTAGAAGCGCGGCGATTGATGTGGTCGCAGATTCGGGCGCTGATCGGGCGTGGCAAAACCGTGCTGCTCACCACACACTACTTGAACGAGGCCGATTCCCTGGCCGACCGGATTTCGGTACTCGACAGGGGCGTCATCGTGGCTGAGGGAACGCCGGCTGAAATCAAAGCACGCGCGATGGGCAAACAGATTCGCTTCACGAGTCGGCTCTCCCTCGAGGAGATACGGGAGATACCCGGTGTCTTGAGTGTCAAGGCCGACCGCCGCGTGTTCGAATTGCAGGTGAACACCGCGGAACCGGTTGTGCGGGAACTGCTGCAGCGCGATCTCTGGTTGGCCGATCTGGAGGTTACAAACGCAGGCTTGGAAGAGGCGTTCCTGGCCCTGACCGGGAACAACAACACCGATACGAATGGGAGAATCTGAAGTGGCTGCGACTACTCATCCTGTTGCTGTTATGCCGCAACGTTCGCTGTCAAGAACGATAGCCCTTTACGCCAAAGAGGCAAAGTACGAACTGATGAAGAACATGCGCATTCCGGTGTACGCCATCTCTACCGTCGCATTTCCCGTCATGTTTTACGTACTGTTCGGCATCGTGTTGGGATCCGGGAACCCAGTAAACCGCAATGAAACTGCAACCTACCTTCTGGCGACCATGGGATGTTTCGGTGTGATTGCGGTTGCGCTCTTTGGTTTCGGCGTGAGCCTTGCTATGGAGCGCGGTCAAGGTTGGCTGCAGGTGAAGCGCGCCTCG
>CAZDYZ010001141.1:0-3503 GCA_964509525.1 uncultured Acidobacteriaceae bacterium | reverse complement strand
TCCGATGTCGTGGATCGTGCAGATGTTGGGATGGTTCAGCGCGGAAGCAGCCTCAGCCTCCCGCCGGAAGCGGCTAAGTGCCTGTGCATCTTGAGCCACATCATCAGGCAGGAACTTGAGAGCAACGAAGCGATGGAGGCGGGTGTCCTCGGCCTTGTAAACGACACCCATTCCGCCCCCGCCCACTTTAGCGAGGATGCGATAGTGCGAGATCGTCGTGTCGATCATGACGAGCCGGCAAAAGACGCTTGATAATCTGTCGCCCAGTATAAACACATTGCCAACCAGTCGGGGGGCCCGCGCGATCGCCACTTACGCAGTCACAATACCTAATCACAACATCGCAACAAGGCGTTCGCATATTTGTACCCATTTTGGGAACATGATACTGTATCGATGTGCGGATTATCGCCCGGCACACATTGACTCGATTTATCGAAAAGCTAGAGGGACATAAAGACCAGCGTGCGGTAAAAGCAGCACTGGATTCATGGTTCCACGAGGTGAAACTGGCGAAGTGGAAAAGTTCATCCGATGTAAAAGCATGCTATGGCAATGCGAGCATCGTTGGAGCAGAAAGAGTTGTCTTCAATATCAAAGGCAATGCCTATCGCCTCGTAGCTGCCGTGGATTATCGACGAGCCATTGTGTTCATCAAGTGGCTGGGAACACACAAACAATACGATGCAATCGATGTGAGGACAGTCCAATATGCACCTGAAGCCGATTAAGACTGACGCCGATCACGGCGCTGCTCTGCGCGAAATTGAACGCTTGTGGGGAGCCAAAGAAGGAACGCCAGACGGGGATCGACTCGATATTCTCACGACTCTAGTGGAAGCGTATGAAGAAACACATTTCCCGATTGACATGCCAGATCCGATCGAGGCAATCAAGTTTCGGCTAGAGCAACAAGGTGAGGACCAGAAGGCGCTTGTGGGAGTGATTGGCAATCGAACTCGCGTCTACGAGGTTCTTAGGCGGGATCGTGCCTTGTCCCTTGCTATGATTCGACGACTCAATAAGCGGTTTCGAATACCGGCGGAAGTCCTCATACGACCCGTTCGAGTGCGCAGAAGGAAACAAGTGGCGTAAGGTCCACTCGTTGATTAGATTCGAATCAAGCCGGGTGTACCGGGTCGGGATCGAACCCGGGTCACCTCTGACGGACTTCTAAGTTCCTGATTCTAAGCATCCAGCTGAAGTGGAGTTACGAGGCTCGCGGCCAGGTTTGTCCACTTCTTGTCCAGCGGATCGTCCCTTAATGTATGCGGTCAACGCCGAACGAAATGTCGTCGAGAGCTGTGAACGACTTTCAGGGTTTAGTGTGCGCGACGATGTTTCCGTTACCGATTGAGTCGGTTAAACACATCCTCGAAGCCTCGAAGCCGACTTCGGGACCATTGTCCGGTGCAGCTCCCGAATGTTGATGAGTTGGGTGGCGAATCACTTGCGTTGATAAGTTCCGGTTAAGCCGACGAACCGGGAATTGCTCAACACTTCACCGTTTATCGGCGCTTAGCTTGAGGCCTCTACACCTCAAATCCCATCGACTGCGCCATGCTGAGCCGCTTCTCTCCAGTCGTGAAGCTCCCAACTTCAATCTAAATTCAGATCTCCTGACATGATTATCTACGAAATGCCTCAACAGGAGTGGTGGCCGGGCTTATCGATGCAGTAAGCCTACGTTTGATTGTTTCCTGAATCCCGTTCTCCGGCTGTAACTTTCAAGTGTCGAAGTAAGAATCGCCGCCGGTCGCACTGCCGTAAACCTCGCGTCTGGCGTGGTCTTGCGCACAGCGGAGTATGAAGTAACAAAGTTATCGGTCTCGGACGAAGTTGGTAATGGCTTCGAGTTGGACGGGGAGAGCTCGTGCTATTCCACTACCCAATCCTTGAACACGCCGCTGCCGAAGCCATCATAAGGCTGACCTTGCGCGTAGCAGGGTGCGAACTGAAACCTGTCCGCTTTTTTTGCAATCGGTATCTCGCCTCGACTTGGAATCAGACATTAGCTGGAGCTCGTGCCATGCTTTTTGCATTACTACTGCTAGCGAAGCCGCTGCCAGCCTGGCCTTGCGCGTAGTAGGGTGCGAACTAAAACCTGTCCGCTTTTCTTTTATGACCGTCCGTATGCTGCTCTGTCATGCAACCCACTCCCGAGCAAAGCCAACTGTTTACTCAGCTCTCGTTCGCCCCCTCCAGCTTGTTGGTCAATGACCGAGTTTCTTTCCAAACCGAGGACGACCAACGCGTCATCTATGTCCAGGGCGTGATCTTCGCCCACTATTCGCGGGAGGATCGGTGCGCTGAAGCTTATGCGCTGGTCAAGCTGTATGAATCCGGATACGCCGATCAGAACGATCTGGCTCGCTGCTTCGGTTATTCCACGCGTACCCTACGCCGCTATCAGCAACGACTGGAGACCGGCGGTCTGAGCGCTCTGGTTCGCCCAGGGGGACGTCCGGTGGGCGGTTCGACAGGACCGGCTCCGCTCTCGGCGCGATCGCACCATCCTCCGTCTCAAGGCACAAGACATGAGCAATCGCTGGATCGGGGCACGTTTGGGCCTCAGCGAGACTGCGGTGCGAAAAATTCTCACTCGACTCGGTTGGAAGGTTCCGTCCCAGCCCACGGCTGCCCTTTTCCCGGAAACGGATTGGTCCTCATCCCCAGGCGCGATTTCTAACGACTCATCGCGTTTAGAGATGGTTGCCTTTCCGGCATCGCGCCCGCGGAGGCCCGCGGAGCGAGAACGCGTGGCTAAGGAAGTGACGACGCAAAGCTTCGATTGCAACCCGTTGGACCGTTCCATGGACCGTCTCATGGCGGCCTTAGGATTGCTGGAGGATGCCTCACCTCTGTTTGCGCCAGCGCGCAACCTGCCACGCGCAGGGGTTCTCTTAGCCGTTCCCGCCCTTCTTGCCAGCGGGCTGCTGCCCGCCGCAGAAACGATCTATGGCAGTCTCGGCCCTTCCTTCTACGGTCTGCGCACCACCATGGTGGCCTATGTGCTCTTGGCCCTGCTGCGCATTCCCCGCCCTGAAGCACTCAAGGAGCACTCGCCCGGCGCCCTCGGCCGCATCGTGGGTTTGGACCGCATGCCGGAAGTGAAAACGCTGCGCCGCAAACTGACCCGGCTGGCTGCGGCTCGAGGCAGCTATCAGTTAGGCCAGGAGATTGCTCGCCGACGCATCGAACAACGGGGACGAGTGATGGGGTTCCTTTATATCGACGGGCATGTCCGCGCCTATCATGGCAAGCACACGATTCCGAAAGCCTATGTCACACGGGCGCGACTGGCTGCCCCGGCCAGCACCGATTATTGGGTGAACGACAAGCGCGGCGATCCTCTGTTTGTGGTCACCGCCGAAGCCAACGCTTCCCTTACTCGCATGCTGCCCATCGTGCTCGGGGAAGTGCGCCAACTTGTGGGACGAAAACGACGGGTGACCGTGGTCTTTGACCGCGGCGGCTGGAGTCCCAAACTGTTTCGCGAGTTG
>CAZDYZ010001140.1:0-2325 GCA_964509525.1 uncultured Acidobacteriaceae bacterium | reverse complement strand
GTGAGCCTGCGGTACTACCACCGAAACCGTGCGCAAACCCGGCGTCGCGGCTGTTGCATCGGTGAGGGCCACTGCCAGTGTGACGGTTCCCGGACCAGGATCGGTGACAAGAGTAAAATTCTTACTGAAATCCTGCTGCAGGACATTGTAGAAATAGTTGCAGAGCACCTGCTGTTCGTTTGTCGGGAGTGTCGAGTTGGGATCTGCCCAGTAAGTAACCGGCGCAATTATGACCTTGTTGTACTGGGAGAAATTGACACCAGGTGCGACGTACGCGAGCGCTGCCTGCTGTTGTTGTGGGCCGGTAATTGAGGGAACTGTTGCACCACCACCAGCCGGTTTAAGCAACGCGTAGTCGGCGCCCAAGAAACCCGAAGGGGGTGGCGGCGGCGGGGCTTCATTCTCGGCCCGCTCGACGATGTTTGGTTGCGGTGCGGCGGTTTGTGAGCAGCCAACCAACCAGGAAGCAGCCAGCGCAACTGACAGGAAGCCCGCCGCGAATGTATAACCTATGCGATATTGATTCATATTCCACCTTCTCCCTTTTGTCTTCTCGAGTAGCCGACGCTCGCATAGTGTACAAAATCGCTGCCGCTGTAAATTGTACTTTGGTACAATAGGAGGGCGTCTTCGTTGGCAGGCATCGACTGATGTCCCATCATTCACCGTCATAACGCCCTTCCCTCCGGCGACTGGTCCTTATTGGACCAAAGTCCAATAGCGCGAGGTCGGGCAAATGTAGCACAGTTTACTCACTACGCTGGCGTTGCTAATGGGTCTCTATACGAACGGCTGTATAAATAAGGGACAACGGGCACGCAGTCAGGCCGCTCCGTGGTCCGATACGACAACGAGACCGGTAAAGGCGATCACCACCAGTCGGCGGTCGCGAGGACTCGTTAAGTGACGTTATCCAAGCTCAAAGGAACAGTGCTTGTAATTGACGATGATTCGTCATTGCTGCGAGCCCTGCGCCGGCTGTTGCTCGCACTCGATTTCGAAGTGATGGTCTTCGAGAGCGCCGAGGTGTTCCTTAGTGGCGAGATCCCTGCGGGCAAGGTCTGCTTGTTGCTGGACATCTATCTGCCTGGGATGAGCGGAATCGAGCTGTGCAAGAGGCTGCGGACATCCGGTCGCGGCCTCCTGCCTACCGTTCTGATGAGCGCCCGCGATGACGAGGTGACGCAAAGAAGTGCGCGCGAGGCCGGTGCCGCCGGAATGCTATACAAGCCCTTCGATGAAGATGTGCTGCTAGATGCGATCGAGCGAGCACTTGACACCAAATAGAGCCGGTTCAGTACCGCGCATATGGGCCGTGTCGCAATGAACCATGCTTCGCTCCCCACTGGGTCTGCCTCGAAGGGACAGATGTTCATTGAAATTTCACGGCTGTTACGCTTGCTTTCAAGCTGATGGTCAGGAAGGATCTTTAGGGTCGCCACCCTAATACCCAGTAGTTGCTGCTCCAGGAGCGACACTTTGGGCCCGAAACGAAAGCCAAAAACGCGGCTGCCGACGGACGAGCGAACGGCACCACCTGACAAATCTGATAGCTTTGAAGCGCTTCTGGATGAGATGTCGACCGCGATGGGGCGTGCTCCAGCGCACGAGATCGACGCCGCGATTGAGCGATGGCTGCGCGAAATCGTTTTGGCGCTCGATGTCGACCGAACCACTGTTTGGGAGCGAGCCTCGCCCGACCTCGGGTTCATCGGTACTCATTGGTGGGCGCGCCCCGGCATTCCAGGGCTTCCACCCAGTATGGCTTCGATGAGTATATCGCCGTGGATGACAGCCCAGGCTCTGGCAGGCAGAACGATTGCCTACTCTAGTCCGGCAGAGCTTCCCGAAGAGGCGCAGAAATTGAGGCAGTTTCTCAAATCCTATGGTCCCGAGGCGCAGGTAATGTTGCCCCTTGAAATCGGAGGTGTTGTTGTAGGCGGCTTGACCTGCGGCAAGTTCGGTGGCACGCGGGATTGGCCACCCAAAGTTGTAAGGCGGCTGCGCGTCGTGGGCCAGATAATTGCTGGTGCGCTGGATCGTAAACGGACCGATTTACAGGCTCACAAACTCCAGGATGAAGTGGCGCTCGCCGCGCGCCGCTCGACGATGGGCCAGTTGGCTGCCTCGATTGCACACGAACTAAACCAGCCGCTGGGCGCCATACTCAGCAATGTCAATGCCGCACGTCGCATGGTCTCCGGTGAAAAATTGAATCCACAGGAAACTGTCGCTGCACTCACCGAGATTGCCGAAGACACCAAACGCGCAGGTGATATCATCCGGCGAGTAAGAGCTTTGTTCAAAGAGAACAACTCCGCCAAG
>CAZDYZ010001139.1:0-5930 GCA_964509525.1 uncultured Acidobacteriaceae bacterium | reverse complement strand
AGCGCCGGAGAGCACGGCTACGGTGTCGCCATTCACGAACCCCGCGTAGCTCGCCGTGAACGGCCCTGGCGCCTGCCCGTACGTGCTCGCCGCGTTGTTCGCCGTCACCGTCAGCGTCGCCTTCCCCACCGTCAACGTCCCATTGACGAACGTGAAGGTATAGTTCGCAGCGGTGAGAGTGCCCTGCGCTGCGGTGATCGCATAGCTCCCTACCGGCGAGCCGGATGTCGCCGTGGTTGTGAGGCTGGGCGATCCGGACAGCACTGTCGTCGTATCACCGTTCTTGAACCCGCTGTAGTTAGCGCTGAATGGCCCGGGCGTTTGCCCGTAGGTACTTGCAGTGTTGTTCGCGGTGACGGTGAGGGGGCCCTTGGTGACGGTAAGAGTGAAGGCCTGAGTCGCATCTGCGCCGACTCCATTGTGTGCAGTTAGTATGATAGGAAAGGTGCCGCTTGCGGCCGGCGTTCCGCTAAGCGCCCCGGTGGTAGGATTCAGCGTGACACCTGTGGGAAGCGCCCCCGTTTCACCGAAGGTGGGGGCCGGGAATCCCGCAGCTGCAGCTGTAAACGATCCAGAGGAGCCATAGGAGAAGGAGGCCGCATTCGCGCTGGTGATCACAGCCGGTTGGTCCACGGTGAGCGTGAAACTCTGCTTGACATCCGCGCCGATGCCGTTGTGAGCCGTAAACGTGAGGGGATATGTGCCCCCTGTGCCGCCGGCAGGAGAGCCACTCAGTATTCCGGTCGCAGAGTCGAACGTAACTCCCGAAGGGAGTTCGCCAGATTCCGAGAGGGAGGGAGCAGGAGTGCCCGTCGTTGTGACGGTGAACGAGCCAGGAATCCCGGTGGTGAAGGTTGCGTCAGCAGCGTTGGTGAGGACAGGACTCACGCCTACGGTCAACGACGCGGTGACGCTGGTGGTGCTCCCGGCGCCGTTGCTTACGACAACATCAAACATGGTGCCGGTGTCCGCCAGGGTGGTCGGGCCGGTGGAGTAGCTGGAGGAATTGGCTCCTGGGATATTGGCGCCGTTCTTCTGCCACTGGAAGGAGAGGGGAGTGCTCCCTGAAGCGGAAACCGAGAAGGTGGCGCTTTGCCCCGGGGCGACGACCTGACTCTGAGGCTGGGAGGTGATGGCGGGAGGAGAGGAACTCGGAAGACTAGTGGAGGATCCACCGCAGGCGCCCGTCAAAAGGCACAGTGCAGAAAGAAAAAGAGCAAGGGAGAACGACGCAAAGCGGGACATCATCGCAGAACGAATATCGACCGGGGTCCCCATGCGGCTTTGGGGTCCATCGCAGACTCGGCGCCTGTTGTGACGAAGGGGGAACGAACACAGAATCATTCGAATGGTTGAACACATTAGGGTGAGGCGATTCTCCACTTCATCCTTACGAATCCACCCTAAGTCATCCCGTTCCACGACTCCAGCCGGGAGGTGAATGATACGCAGACAATCGTCCTGAGCGGAAATGAATGAGTCAGGTGGAACTGGGCTGACAACCCAACCGTGTCGGCGTGTGTACATCGGGCTCGATGTCGAAAGCAGGACCGTCACAGAGACTTCCCCCAGCGCCAACTGGCGATCGGGGATCTGGGTACACCGATTACCTTGCATTGGGACACTCCGCAACGACGCAGGGTTGTGAGGCCGGTTTGAACTCCAACCCGAGAATCCGGCGGCCGATAGGCAGGTACCTTCAAGGGAGGTTTCCTTCGCCGATACAGCGCAGGCCGAAGTTGCCGACGCGGCCGGCTGGGTCGCCGGCCAGGCGAACCGAGCCGCGGACGAACCTCGGAAAATAAAACCAGGATCCACCCCTCAGGACCTTATACTGACCACTGTCTGGCCCCTTTGGGTCCTGTGAAGGGCTATTCTGGTAGTAGTCCTCATCGAACCAGTCGTTGACCCATTCCCAAACATTTCCCAGGGTGTCATAGAGGCCAAAACTATTTGCTTGCCTCGTTGCTACATCGTGCGTACGGCCACCGCTGTTCTGGGCATACCAGGCGATTTGATCAAGGTTTCCATAACGAGCATGGGGATCGCCGCCCCTGGCCGCATATTCCCACTCTGCTTCGGAGGGCAAGCGGCCTCCTGCCCACGCGCAAAAATCATGAGCCTCCTTCCAGCTTACATTGGTAATGGGCATGTTCTTATTTTTCCATCCGGAGTTGAAGGTAGGAGAAAACGGCATTACTCGGCCTGTGGTTGAGGAAAAACGCTGGTACGCCGCCACGGTCACCTCCGTCTGGCCTATCCAGAAGCCTTTGGTGAGCGTTACCTCGTGTGAAGGTTTCTCCCATTTGCGGCATTCTCTGTCGTCCGGCGAACAACCCATCATGAAGATGCCCGGAGACACCCAGACGTACCTTAGCTCATCCACTGTATTGATCTTAACCTTCCCGGGTCTTGGAGGGATGGTCGCCGTTTGCTTGTCTTCTTGTTTGTGGTGGAAAAGCGGCTGGGCGCCAAAAGCAAGGCAGACCAAGAGTGCGGCTGAGGACACGCCGAGAGTCTTGGTGGAAGACAAAACTTCCCCTCCACAAATTACTTGACACAGCTCGAGGAGACGCTTTGCAGCGAGGTCACGTTGATCCGGAAGGTGCTCGAATTGTTGATGAGAATCCCCTTGACCGCGACCTTTTCTCCTTTGCGGTTCGACGGATTGAAGATATTGACACCCAACAAATCGTAGCGTTGGCTGCCCAATGGCCTGGCTTCCGCCGCTTTCAAAGCCGCAGAAGAGGTGGCTTCAGTCTCTGACACCATTGGCTGGCCGGCATTCGTCAGCAGCCAATCCCCCGCAGCATTCGTCCCCAAGCAACCAACAACTTCTCCAATCTCCAAACGACCGGCCTCTGTTCGTCCTTGTTGCTGAGCAGTGTTGATACTCTGGTCCTGGAGGCGCCCAAGCGCCTTTCCCGCTTGCTGATCCGGACCTTGTTGGTCGAAGCTGATCTGAACGAAAGGCGTGAACATCTCATCCCAACTCTGATTCATGTCGCGAAAGTAGACCGGTTTATCCGGCGCAGGGTTGTGCATGTTTTTGGTCGAATTATCGTAGTGTGCCGTCACCACAAGCTTGCTGCCGGCTGGCAGTTTGAGAGGAGTCTCGAGTTCGTAGGCCACTTGAGACATATGGTCATATCGGGGAATGGTGAGTAGCGTTTGCTCGCGCCCGTCCGGATAGACAACCCTGTAGGTGAAGTCTTTTCCACGGTGGTGCGCGTGGGGCTGTAACTGATAAATAGTGATGGGCTCCACATAACCTGTCACCCCAGTGAGTTCGTAGTTGTTCGCGAAGGGCGGAATCGGAGGAATCACTACGGGGGTGCCTTCAGCCTTTATCCCCGGTTCGTCGGTCAAAAGTTCCTTCCCGTTCGCCAGGATGGTTTCTCCCGCACCATTCACCCGGTACAGTTGATGCCGGGGTGGTCGCGGCAGAAACCAAAAGGCGACTCTTGATCGATCCGTCTGCGGCGTCCCGATTGTTTCATAATGGATGTTAAAAATGAGGTACATATTGCTACCGCCTCTCAACAATTTGCCACTGTCATCCCCATACCTCTCCAGTGTTGTGCCCGGCGTGTATATGCCCAGCATGTCGATCTGCTCCGGTTGTGTCTGCGTCACGACTGCAGGCCGCGGAGCCGCCAGTGTATTCGAAAGGCCCATGCGGCGAGCCACCGAAGCAAGCTGATCGAGCCCAGCGGGGCTTACTCCGGGTGGGAGAGAAACTTCGGTCAGGGCCATGTGGTGCACTACAGCGGGATTGCTGGGTTTTGTCTGGATGGCTGCTATCCACCTGTCTTCCACAAAAGGGATCTTGACCAATAATCTCACATAAGGTATCGCGCCTTCAGCTGGCAGGTGAACGTCTCCGGGCAAGGAAACCACCAGATCCGGCTTGAGTCCGAACGGGTGTTCCCAGCCATCCTCAAACTTGGGTGTCGGAGGGAGGTCGGCATCGTCTCCTCTGTGCGCGCCCGAGTTGACCCAAGCCACAATGGTGTCTATCTCTTGCTGGATTAGGCGAGGGTCGTTGCGAAATTTCAGACTTCTAGCGGGATCGGCCGGCCAAGGCGGCATTTCGCGGGCCATGACCCTTTGCTTGATCGACTCCGCGCGGGGCCGCACCGTTTCATACGAAATCAGCGGCACGCTGGATGCGATCTCACCCGGACTATGACAGCGCACACAATTCTTGAACAGAATGGGTGCAATATCTTTAGTGAAAATGGGTGCAGTATCACCCCTTGCAGGCTCAATTTCTGGGATGACGAGCGCACACAGTACGAACGGGACAACCATCCACATAGCCAAAGTGACTGCGTGTTTTCGTGGCTTAATGGGTGAGAGCCTCATCGCGGAATCTCTGGTGAGAGCAAGTCCTGTCTCAGTCTAACACTTCGAGAATTCGACGCTTCCCATACCATTGCTGGCGGCATTCGGAATAGCGTGTATTCAGTGAAAGTCTGGATTCTGGCCTCAGAAGCGGCGGCATTTGTATTGGCTTGTTGATTTCGACTCCAAAACGAAAGAGTAATACTGCCAGCTCAATCTTCGCTGCGATGGACTTCACAAGACAATGCGCGTCGAAACGTGAGGGTCAAGCTCGAGGCGATGTGAATCACCCTGACATCGTATCCGCCCATCTGCGCTCGAATCCAAGAATTCCTTTGGGATTAACGGGACGTGCCAGCAGGACTAGTGAAGCGGTCCATACACGTCCAGCTCCGTTTGTGTGCCCACATAGACTTTCCCGTTGGCGACGGTAGGCACGGTGAACTTCACCGCGTTCCCCGCCTGGTCCCGGTTGTTCGCCACCATCGTCGTGTTGTAGAACTCGTTGGCCACATTCGTGGCATCGAAGGCGTGCAGCACCGCCGGGCCAGCCGTCGTCTGAGCTGGAGGGCCATATTGCGTCGCATCGATGGCCCAAACAATCCCGTTGGTCGTGCCATTCGCTGAGACTACGGGGGTGGCTCCCGGATAGTACAGAACAAAACTCGAAGAAGAGGAGGGTGTGGTGGCCAATTGGCCGTTGCTCATTGGGTAGGCATGCAGTGCGTCGTTTGCGCCCCAGAAATAGACTGTGCTGTTCCAATAGGCCGGGGCACCCCTGACTCCGCCTATGGCACCGGGCAGCTCTTGTACGATCTGCGGGTCGGAACTGCAGTTCGCACAATAGTGCTGGTTTTCGACCGTCATCTGGTCACGGTCGATAACATAGATTGTCCCCTCTTTCCCAGCCTGCACCAGCTCGTGAGGGTAGCTTCCGGTCTGATCAGGAAGCAGCAGGGCCCCTGCGGAGGCCACATCCGTGTCATTAACATTTAGCGATTCTTGATCGTAGGGGGTGAAGTAATCGATTGGAAATAGACTACCCGCGCCGAGCTGCAATTTCAAAACAGAGTCTCCGAAATCCACGACCGTTCCGGAGGTATCAAACCCGCCGTTTCCGGTGGGCACGAAGAGGTTTGCTTGCGAATCCGCGGCCAATCCCGCCCCGGACAACCAGATCCCGCCCCCATTGTAGTTCGGGCTGTCGTTCAATACTGCCTTCTGTGCGAGTGTCGTCGCATCGTACGCAAACAGCCAGCCCTGGAACTCAGGGGCGTCGCAGTGCGAACCAAAGCCCACATAGACAGTGCCGTTTACTAGCAGCAGCCCGGGACGGTTCAGTTGAGACAGCGCTTGAAAGTTGTCCGTGGTCCCTCCGTCGGCTGTCCCCGAAACTGATGCGGAGATGGCCACAGGTCCCGGCGCCACCTCGTTTCCGGTGGTGATGGCCAGCACGTGCAGCCGTTGGATGAACGAGCCATTGGCCAGCTTGGATTTTGCTACCACATACATGACGTTAGCGCTCGGGTCGATCACCGGAGTGCTGGTGATGCCCACCTGCGGGATCAAGTCCGTGCAGTTGA
>CAZDYZ010001138.1:0-2276 GCA_964509525.1 uncultured Acidobacteriaceae bacterium | reverse complement strand
GCAAAATAAAGGCAAGTTTCATCGTTGGTCTATTCACAGGTTAGGGCTCCGTGCTGGCGCAGGCGCTCTGGTGACCAATGAATTCTCGCCGAGAACCGCCGAGGTTGCTGCCAGCGGGACCTGTTTCCTCCAAGTCCTTTGCAGCGCATCAGAGAATGCGGCCCTTTCTTCCTTCCCCACGGCAAGAGCGTAGGCCGCCGATACTGCAATGAGACACTGGCACGCGATTATGGCAAGAAGCACGGGCAGCTTCGGCCGGCTAATCCATCGAAACAATACGGCCCACGGCAGCAGCACACCGAACGCGGTGGCAACCATTGCTCGACCAAACAGGGCCACGTAATAATGTCTGAGTGAAATGCCCACGTGCCGACAGACATACGCTGGCTGAACGAGAAGCCGTATTGCGAAGCAAGGGATCGTCGTCCCCAGGGCCACGCCTGCGATACCGATGATGCGCACCAGATACAGGCTGAGCGCTACGTTCAGTCCGGCCTCGACCAAAGTGATATAGGCCAGAAACCGGTGTCGCGACACGCCGTAAAGATAAGACATTGAAGGAAACTGAGAAACCTCGAAAAATGCGGCGCTGACCAAGAAAAACAACACCCAATAAGCATCGAGGTAGTTTTTTCCCATCCAGGCCTCGATGAATTGCCGCCCGTAGAGGAGCAGTAAGCACGTAACTGCTGTGGCCACCGAGACCGATACCCTAGTGCCAAACTCGAGCACCTTCCGGATGGCTCCATAGTCCCGGCTGCCGAATAGCCGTCCGAACCAGGGCGCCAGCATTCCTAGAAGCGCGATCATGGAGTCTCGAAAAGCGAGCGACAACCGCTGGCCGATCGCATAGTGGGTGACCGCGCCCACGCCCACAAAGGCGGTGACTACCACAGGATCGATATAAAGGCGGAGTTGGTCGTTCATCTTGATGATGAACGTAAACAGGCTGTAGGGCAGCAACCCCTTGAGGGTCCGCCTGCTGGCGAGGGAGAATGATAACCTAAATTGATCTTGGATCCGGCGCAGGGCAAGGTAGAACGAGAGGAACACCAGGATATCGGTCACGACACTGACCGAAGCCAGCGCCACCAAGCCGCCTCCGGCCATAATCACAGCCACAATCAACCCAGTGCGTAACAGCAAAGCACTCTGATTGGTGATCGAAATCAGGTCCCAGCGCAGGTGAGCCGACAAACCGCCCAGGAAAGCTCTGCCCGGGAACCCAATCGCGAAGCCGAGTCCGGTGATCAGAATGACCTTCCGAAACAGAGCCGCATCCGAGGGGATGTGGATGAACAGGTGCGCCAATCCTGCTAAAACGACGGTGACCAGCAAGACGACCCCACCCAAGGCGGCAAACATATAGAACGAGGTCGAGATCGCCCGGTTGGCTGCATCCGCGTCCTTTTCTCCGATGGCCTTCGCAACATGCCACTCGACTGCCGTAACGATCCCAAAATCGAGTATGCCGTAGTAGCCGAGGATAGCGCCGACCAGTGCCCAATAGCCGAATGTCCGGTCTCCCAGGTGATGCACGAGAAAGGGCATCAGCAGAAAGCCAGTAACGATCGTCAGCGCCATTCCCACAACCCGGAGTCCCGAGCCGTGGATTACTTTACGAAGGTGTTCCATGTTTATGGCTTACGTGATGCGGAGGCGTCCGCCTATGAGCTTGAGACTTCGCCGACCGACACCTATTGAGGAAGGCATTGGAAGCAGGGCAAGGGGGTCACTCGAGCGATCATTAGCCGATCCAGGCGCATTTCGGGTGTATGCCTATTGCACCACCGCGGATAGGCCTGTTGGTGGAGCAGGAGGGGGGTCGCCACTTGAAAGCTCTAATGCGCCTCTGTCCCAACTCCCACCGGCTGACCGTGATACGCCATTCATGTCGGTATCAAAGCAGTTAACGCCCGACGTGCAGCCAGTAGGCAACGAGGTCGAGAGCGATACCCCGGCTGTAGTATGACCGGTGAGATTGAAATTGTTTGCGCCTACGGAATTCGCCACGTTCACGAAGGGGTCAGTGCTGCTGCTAACCTTGTGCGTCGACGGATCATTCGAGTACATCGCGGACGCATCATAATAGGCGTTGTAATCCCAAGTGGTTGCGTTCGTTGCAATGCCGTTGTTCTGGGCGCAGTTGTACCAGAGGTTGTTCTCCACTACGAAGTTCGTATAGGATGCGCTGGTATCGGAGGAGATTCCGCACACGCCGCCCGGATTGATTGAGCTGATCGTGTTATTCACGAAGTAAATATTGCTGATGGAGG
>CAZDYZ010001137.1:0-2631 GCA_964509525.1 uncultured Acidobacteriaceae bacterium | reverse complement strand
CAGCTTCCCGGTCCAACTCTTTCACACCTATCGGCCGGGTACTCTCGACACGTCCTTCATTTCGAGCGACAACATCAACAATCCAAGGACGATGAACGCGTTCTACGGGCTTCCAGCGCGCATGGAGGTTGCCCTTCGCTGGGGGAAAGAGACGCTTGCCGGCGGAGGCCTGAACAACAAGCAGCTCAATGATTACATTCACGAGGGCCCGCTGACACAATTTTTCCAAGCACCGGCCACGGTTTGGACGCCGCGCGTTTTGAAGGACGGGTCCGATTCGGTGGGAGTTATGGGAGCACTGAACCGTGTTTACCTGAACATTGGCCTATTCAGCGAGGAATGGCTGCTGCACTTCCGTCCACTGATTGGGGGAATGCCTATTACGCCCATAGAAATTGCCGTAGCCAACAAGAACTCCGCCTATTGGGAAGCCACCCAGATGCAGACACCAGACATGGCCCGCTTTTTCCTGAAGGACACGTCACCACACCACCTGAAGGATGCGCCCGGCGGTGATGCTTACCTTACCAAGGACCAAGCCAAGCTGGCGCGCGGTAAGATTGTTTTTGCCGAACGTTGCGCGCGGTGTCATTCCAGCAAGATTCCAAAGCCGGCTGCGGGACTCGATCCCAGTGGTTGTTCTGGCAACGACTACATGAACTGCTGGAACAAGTATTGGGCGTGGACGAAGACCGAGGACTTCAAGTCGCAGATGCGCAAGATCGTTCAGGAGGCAGACTTTCTGGATGACAATTACCTTTCAACCGATCAGCGGGTGCCGGTGACCTTGCTGCAAACCAATGCATGCAGTCCGCTGGCAACTAACGCTATCGGGGGCAATATCTGGGACAATTTTTCATCACAAACGTACAAAGATCTGCCGTCGGTGGGCAACATCACGGTGTACAACCCTTTCACCGGCGAAGCGAGCTCCTATAACATGCCGGCAGGAGGCCGCGGCTTTACACGTCCGCCATCGCTCATCAGCGTGTGGTCAACGGCGCCCTTCCTTTTGAATAACAGCGTGGGGAAATTCGATCCTGATCCTTCAGTCGCGGCCCGCATCGGGTCGTTCCAGGACTCCATCGAGAAAATGCTGTGGCCGGAAAAGCGCGATACAGATCCAGTCCTGCGCGCCAAGCTGCCGGGCATGCCCAGTCTGATTGACCGCACCACGGTCAAAAGCTATGTTCGTGTCCCCGCAGGCTATCTTCCCGATTTTCTCAGGCCTCTGCTGAGTCCAGCACACCGCTTCTTCCCGTGGCTTTTCGGCGAAGGTGGCGTAGAGATCGGGCCGATTCCCAAGGGCACGCCCGTTGGCTTGCTCGCTAGTCTTGATTTACTGGGTGAGGCAACGGCTCCGGAAGAAATGGCGAAGCATCAGGCAAAAGTCCTGGATCTTCTGTTGAGGATCAAACACGACCTGGCCTCACTGCCGCCAAACGCCAGCGACGAAACGGTAGACAAGGTCTTCGCCAATGTGGTTCCCGACCTGCTCCAACTGAGCAAGTGTCCGGACTACATAGTGAACCGCGGCCACTACTTTGGCACCAGCTATTTTCAGGAGGAGCCAGGGCTCAATGATGATGACAAGCACGCGCTAATCGAATACCTCAAGACGTTCTAGGCCAACGGTAAACTGGTGCGGGCTGTGTATGTTGTACCGGCCTCTGTATCCATGTCATGAAAAAAGTCATTGGGTTGACCTGCCTTCTGATCGCGCTAGGAACTGGTGTCGCATTTTGGTTCCTTGGGCGTCCCCAAGTTGAGGTTGTGGACGACGCCAAGGCCGCGGGCAAAACCGTTGCCGATTTTCCTCAGACCGCTACCCGTGCGTTCGACGCTATGGACGGTGGCATCGTGCTCACCGAAGACCAAACCAAAGGCCGCAACACGTGGTTGCTGTGGACCGCTGGCGACCAGACCTTCTGGGACCGCATGGCGCAGCAGGCATACGGCTTGAGCGATCTGCTGAAAACCATCGATTCGCGGCTCCGCAAGACAAGATTCCAAGACATGGGCTTGGTAAACCAGCCGGCATTCGAGGCAGCCACCCAGGCGGACGAATATGGCTTGTGGCTAGATGAGGGACCGCAGGAAAAAGGCGTTGATCCCAGCGTGTACGGAAGGCCATCGGGTATTGTAGGACTGCGCGTCTATCCAAACCCAAAATTCAACGACACGGCTCGCAAACGCTGGAACGCCGCGCGCTACTACACCGATTCCAAGTATTACAACGACCCAAGCCTGGTACGGCCTTACGTTGTCGGAATGGCATGTGGGTTTTGCCATGTGTCGTTTAATCCGCTGAATCCGCCGCACGATGCCGAGAAGCCAGGATGGGAGAACTTGTCGTCCACCATCGGTAACCAATTCTTCAATGCCAGCCGGATCTTCGGTAACGGTGCCGCTCCCGACAGCTACGCTTACCAATTATTTCGCTCCTGGCCGCGTGGAACTGTGGACACCTCGTTTATCGCGACGGATAACCTGAATAACCCGAGTAAGATGAATCCGATCTTCGCGATTTCTGCACGTCTTAGAGTTGCCCACGAGGAGGCAATTGCTGGCGGAGCGCTGAGCTTTCCTGGTGAAGAAAGCTCCATGGCCGTGCCGCGTGTGCTCAAGGAC
>CAZDYZ010001136.1:0-9511 GCA_964509525.1 uncultured Acidobacteriaceae bacterium | reverse complement strand
GCCACCGTGAAACCCTCCACCACGCTGGGCAAACACAGGGTCAGGGCTCCACCCCAGCACGACAGACATGACGATTGCGCAAAGTGCTCTTACCCAGATGGACTTCTTCATCTTCGTCAACTCCGCTCGAGTGCCTGGCTGCCCGCCGGGCAACGATAACCGGCAAAGTTAATGATACTCCCGGTTATACCCTTGGACTAAGAAAGGCATCGGTTTTGGTTCACAAACGGGTGACCTTCTGTTCGTAGGAACCCGGAATGGTGTACCAAGTTGTTGAATTCTGCAAACTCCGATGTGGCGAGATGCGCGGGGAACAGGTGTCGCCCGCCTATATCTGTGGGGTCAGCATCGCGTCAAAACCGTGCTCGCCTGCGTGGTTTAGACGACATCCCTGTTGATGGGGAATTTGCGGGTGGCTTGTAAGCTGCTAGTGACGCCCGAGTGTACATGCTGCAACCAGTGCCTGTCCCAGGCTCAATCCTCCGTCGCCCGCGGGAACTTCACTGTGAGCAAAAATCCGTAAGCCAGCTTTCTCCAGCCGATCGCATAGGCTGGTAAAGAGGTAAACGTTCTGGAAGGTTCCTCCACTCAGGCAAACGCGTTCGCAGCCGTAATCGTCGCGCAGCCGGCTGGCGACTTTGGCCAGCGCTTCCGCCAATCCATTGTGGAATCTGCGGCTGATGTCGGCAACCGCGACTCCATGGTTTATATCCTCAAGCAGGGCTTCGAACATCGCTCGCGTGTCAATGATCCAGCCTCCGCCTTCCGGAGCCAGTTCAAAAGGGTAAAGGTCAGCGGCGCGTGAATTCCCGATTGCCATTTCCAACTCGATGGCTGCCTGGGCCTCGTAGTTTACCTGGCGGCGAATTCCGGCCAGCGCTGCCACTGCGTCGAAGAGGCGACCGCAGCTGGATGTCAGCGGCGAGTTGATGCCTTGCTCGATCATCTGCAGCAGGATTTTCAGATTCTGGGGAGGAATGCTCTTTGCAAACGGCAGGTCGCGTACGAAGTCGCAACCGAAGTGGCGCACCAGATATGACACAGCCATGCGCCAGGGTTCGCGGATCGCCGCCTCGCCGCCCGGCAAAGGAACGTAGGCGAGATGTGCTACCCGCTCGAAGCCGCCGTAATCGGCCAGCAGCACTTCCCCTCCCCAAATGTGCCCATCGGTGCCGTAGCCTGTGCCGTCAAGCGCGAGACCGATAACGCGGCCTTCCAGATGGTTCTCCCCCATGCAGCTCGCGATGTGCGCATGATGGTGCTGCACGCCGATCTGCGGCACCTCCTCCTGCGCCAATGCCCAACGTGTCGCAAAGTAATCGGGATGCAGATCGTAGGCGACGGCGAGTGGGGTGATTTCCAAAATGCGCTGCAGATGCTCGATGGCCTCTTCGAAGAAGCCATAGCTTTCTGTATTCTCGAGATCGCCGATGTGCTGGGAGAGAAAAGCTTGACGGCCTTTGGTCAGACAGACGGTGTTCTTGAGTTCGCCCCCGACAGCGAGAACCGAGGGCAGATCGTCACGCAGAAAAACCGGTACAGGCACAAATCCGCGCGAACGCCGCAACTGGCGCGAACGCCCGCCACAGATGCGAGTCACCGAATCGTCGCAGCGCAGCAGGATGTCCCGGTTATGAACCAGAAAGCAGTCGGCCAGGCCCCGCAACCGTCGCACTGCTTCGTGGTTGGCGATCGCAATCGGCTCTTCGCTCAGGTTGCCACTGGTCATGACAAGCGCCGAAAAATGGCCGACAGCAAACAGCAAATGATGAAGCGGAGTATAGGGCAGGAACAGTCCAAGATAACGGTTGAACGGCGCGACAGCATCGGCTACCGCAGTACCTTCTCGCCGCGGCAACAAAACGATGGGCCGTTGCGGGCCCAGTAGCACCTGGCGGGCGGCATCATCCAGTTCGCAGAGGCGTTCAGCAGCGTCAAGGTCAGCCGTCATGACGGCGAACGGCTTTTCAACCCGCCGCTTGCGCTCACGAAGTATGCGTACGACGTCATGGTTGGTGGCGTCGCAGGCGAGGTGAAACCCGCCCAGGCCCTTGATGGCGACAACTTCTCCCCGCTGCAGGCGGGCGGCTGCCTCTGCTATGGGGTCCTCAGCTTTCAGGTTGGCTTTTCCGTCCAGGTCCCAGAGCTCGGTTCGCGGCCCGCATTCCCAGCAGGCGTTGGGTTGCGCATGGAACCGCCGGTTATGCGGATCTTCGTACTCAGCCTGACACATCCGGCACATGGAAAAAACACCCATCGAAGTGAAAGGACGATCGTAAGGAATGTTGCGCACAATAGTGAAGCGCGGCCCGCAGTTTGTACAATTGATAAAGGGATAGAGAAAACGGCGGTCGGCGGGATCGAACATCTCGCGCAGACAGTCGGCGCACACTGCTACATCGGGCGAGATAAGCGTGCGTACCGGCTCGCTGCGAAGGGTGGTAACGATCCGGAAGTCGCGATCGCCGTTGCAGGGGATCTCCCGCACGGTGATGTCCGTGATGTGCGCCAGAGGCGGCGCCTCGATGGGCAAACGCGCGAGGAAGTCATCCACTACAACAGGTAGACCTTGCACCTCGATGGTGACTCCTGCTGTGGTGTTGCAGATGCTACCCGCGAGATGTCGCTCACCGGCGAGCCGATAAACATACGGGCGAAAACCAACACCCTGCACAATGCCCGAGACTTCGATGGCTTTCCGTACCAGCATGTAGCACGCTTTGGCAGGATATCTTATTTTTGAAGGCGCCAACTTTGGCACTTACTTAGACTTGATTGAGGTCTACAATGAGCCCGGTCTGCACCACCTGACGCCCCGGTGCTCTGCATCCGGCTGAGGAAAACTGCTATGAGCCAAAGTCCACTCGCAGTCGCAGCGCATACCAGCCGACGCCCATGGATTTTCGACCTCACGTCGCAGGAACGCAGCACGCTAGTCGCGACCTTCGGCGGCTGGGCGCTGGACGGCATGGATGTGATGGTCTACAGCTTCGTCATTCCCACGCTTATCGCCGCATGGCACATCAGCAAAGGACAGGCAGGCATGCTGGGGACGGCTGCGCTGCTGATTTCGGCACTCGGCGGATGGCTCGCGGGACTGCTCGCCGACCGTTTCGGCCGGGTGCGCATCCTGCAGATCACGATCTTGTGGTTCGCTCTCTTTACTTTCCTCAGTGGGTTCACCAACTCTTTCTGGCAGCTGCTCATGACACGCGGGCTGCAAGGTCTCGGCTTCGGCGGCGAGTGGGCGGTCGGCTCCGTGCTGATGGGCGAAGCCATCCGCGCGAAATATCGCGGCAAAGCGGTAGGCACCGTGCAGAGTGGTTGGGCCGTGGGGTGGGGCATCGCAGCAATCTGCTACACCCTGCTCTTTTACTTCCTGCCTGCGACCACAGCCTGGCGCGCGATGTTCTGGATCGGCATCCTGCCAGCCCTGCTGGTCTTCTACATCCGCCGCCACGTTTCCGAGCCCGAAGTCTTCAGCCAAACCCGCGCGCGAGAGATAAAGCTCGGTGAGGGAAGCCATTTCCTCGAGATCTTCAGCCCGGGATTGTTGACGACCACCTTGCTCACGGCGCTGATGTCAATCGGGGTACAGGGCGGCTACTATGCCATCACGACCTGGTTGCCTACCTTTCTGAAGACCACGCGCGGGCTCTCCGTCTTCAATACCGGCGCTTATCTGTTCGTGGTTATTATGGGCTCGTTCATTGGCTACCTAATTGCCGCACAGTTAACCGACGAACTGGGGCGACGGAGCACCTTAATTCTTTATGCTGCGTGCTCTTTTCTCACGGTGATTGCCTATACCTACTTTTCCATCAGTAACGGCGCGATGCTGGTGCTGGGATTCCCACTTGGTTTCTTTGCTTCCGGGTCATTCAGCCCAGTTGGCGCGTTTTTTACTGAACTGTTTCCTAGTCGCCTGCGGGGCTCAGGCCAGGGTTTCTCCTACAACTTCGGACGAGGTGTGGGCGCGCTATTCCCCACCTTGGTCGGATTCCTTAGCGCCCGCATTGCCCTTGGACAGGCCATCTCAGTGTTTGCGGCGACAGCTTATATGGTCATGATCGTTGCCGTGCTCCTGCTGCCTGAGACCAGAGGCAAGGAGCTGCGAGTCTATGAATGAGCCGAAGGAAAGACACTCCATTCCGCTCTGCCAGGGACCGAACCCTGATCCGGGTACTCCGACCCATGCAATGCCAGCAGAGGCCTGGGACTGTCACGCGCACATCTTCGGGCCGATAGCGCGCTATCCTTTCACTTCCAACCGGAGCTTTACACCGCCGGAGGCCGACCTCCCCGCATATCGCCGCATGCTTGCCGCGCTTGGCATCACGCATGCCGTAATCGTCCAGCCCAGCGTGTATGGAACCGACAATCGCTGCACGCGGGATTCGGTGGTGGCCGGAGGCGGGCAGTGGCGGGGTGTGGCTGTGGTAGAACCCAGCGTGAGTGAGCGGGAACTGGAACGCTTGCACGCTGACGGTTTCCGAGGTGTGCGCGTCAATGTGCTTTTCCGAGGCGGAGTTACCCTCGACGCGCTCGAGCAACTAGGGCACAAGATCGCACCACTAGGCTGGCACTTGCAGCTGCTGCTCGATTGCCGAGACCTGGTTGAACTAGCGCCTCGGCTGCGGCAACTGCCAGTACCGATTGTCGTTGACCACATGGGACATGTGCCCACGTCGGCCGGCGTTGAACATCCTGGCTTTCAAGTCCTGCTGCAATTGGTGCGCAACGGTCGTTGTTGGGTCAAACTCTCGGGGGCCTATAGACTGTCGGGAGGACCTTATCCCTACCAGGATGTAGTGCCCTTTGCGCGAGCGTTGATCGAGGCTAATGCCTCGCGTATGGTCTGGGGCAGTGATTGGCCACATCCCGCCGCGAAGGGGTTCATTCCGAAAGCCGCTGAACTGCTGGACCTGCTCGCTGTGTGGGCGCCTGAAGCGGAAATGCGACGCCGGATTCTGAGTGAGAATCCGGCATGGCTGTACGGACGTGGCCTCGAGCGAGAAGAATCCGCTGCCGGCAGCGCAACCCGTAAGGCTAGTGGGTGACGTCACGCCGGACAAGGAAAAAAGCTTCTTATGGCCCAAGTCGAAATGTTACTCAGTGGTTTTCCTGGGAAGAGCAGCCGGGGCTTCCTTGGCTGGAGCGGTTGTTACCTTGTGACAACTGCGAGCGGGCGGCGGCTGCTTTTCGACACTGCTGGTTATTGCGAACGGGCTACCGTTCTGAATTCACTGGCGAAATTTAATGTGGCAGCCCAGGATGTGGACTGCGTAGTTCTGAGTCACCTGCACTTCGATCATGCGGCAAACTGGGACCTCTTCCTGAATGCCGAAATTATCGTGCATGAGCGAGAGGTTGCCTATGCCGATTCCCGCGAGGCGGACGGGGCGGTGCTTCGGTATCACACTCCCGTGTTACGGGCATACTCTCGCCTGCGCTTGATCTCCACCGAGACTGCGCTGGACGATGGCGTCCACGTCGTACCTGTCCCCGGACACACCCCCGGTAGCATCGCGTTGTCAGTTGGCCAGGATGTCCTCTGCGGCGATGCTCTGAAAAGCCGCTGGGACCTGAACGGTCCCACGGCTGCGCCCGTATGGGATGCCGACCGGGCCCGCCGATCCATTGCCACGCTGAAGCAACTGGGAAGACGCCTTTATCCTGGTCATGACATGCCGCTCGAACTGCTCGCCGGCCAGTGGCGTGCCTGCGGCCCACCCAGCGTGAAGGTCTCGTTTCCGGATGGCAGCGAGCAGGTCATTTCGCCTCCTAACCTATAGGCAATTGAGAACTGGGCAGGCATGCCAAGCCCTGCAGGCGCACGCCCGCTGCCTTCAACCGCTGATGTACCTCGCGAGCGATGGCTACACTACCGGGAGTGTCGGAATGGATACAGATTGTATTTGCGGAAACCGGTATTTCCGATCCGTCGCTGGCAGTCACGTGCTGGTGAACGACGATGTCCAGAGCCTGCTGCGAGGCACGAGCGGGATCGCTGAGCAGGGCGCCCGACAAGGTCCGTTTGCGCAGAGTACCGTCTGGTTCGTAAGCGCGATCGGCGAAAGCTTCAGCCGCCCAGCGCAGCCCCATCGAGTTCCATACATCCAGAGCCGGAGATCCCGCCTGTCCGACCATGATGAGTTGCGGATCGATGGCCTTGACAGCGCGACCTATCGCCAGAGCCACCGCTCGGTTTCTATGGGCTGCATGGTACAGGGCGCCGTGGGGCTTGACGTGCACTAGCCGTATGTCCAGAGACAGTGCCACTTTGCAAAGCGAAGCAATCTGTTCCTGCACGGAAGCCTCGATCGCCGCTGGGGGAAGTTGCGAGTCAATACGCCCAAAATTCTCGCGGTCGGCATAGCCCGGGTGCGCTCCTGCCGCAATCTTCCACCTCCGTGCCGCGGTCAGGGTCTGCATCATCGTCTGCTCATTTCCGGCATGTCCGCCGCAGGCGACATTCGCCGACGTAATGTACCGCATGAGTTCGAAATCCGTTCCACAAGCCAGCGATTCTTCGCACTCGCCCAAATCGGCGTTAATGTCGACAGCAATTTCGGTCACCTTGGATTACCTCCCTTGTATCCGTTACACTGGCCTCTCAATCGGAGGCCGGAACTTCTGGATCACCAGAGAAAATCTCCGCCAGCCAACGCATCTGCTCGCCTAAGGCGCGCACTGCTTCCGTGATGGAAACTTCCTCGAACCGCACCTCATCGCGAGGCCGCAACTGGCCTACCCAATGCATGTCGGCTGCAACCACATTCGCAATCTTGGGGTATCCGCCAGTAGTTTGCTGATCAACGAAGAGAAGGATCGGCTGTCCATCCTGTGGTACTTGAATGGCGCCAAGCGGGATTCCATCCGTCAACAGTTGTGATGTCTCGCGGGGCCGTAGTGTTTCTCCCATCAGCCGCAGTCCGGTTCGGTCCGACTGCTCACTGACGATGTATACGCAAGAGAACAAGCTGTCAAAAGCTTCCGGGCCGAACCACTCTTGCTGCGCACCCCTAGTCACGCGTAGAGGTCGCTGACCCCGGAGGATGTCCAGCGCACCCCGCCGCAGGGAACGGCAGCATAGCCCGTGTCGTCTGCCAACCTGCAACATGTCGCCGCCCTGCAGCCTTCGGCCCTGAACTCCTCCAAAGTGTCCAACAACGTGGGTTGATGCGCTACCCATAACCCGCGGGACGTCGAACCCACCTTGGACGGCTAGATAGCATCGCGCTCCGGTCATCATGTTTCCGCATTTCAGCACGGCTCCGGCGGGAATCGGGACTGCAGTATTGGCGGGCAGGGGATTGGGACCGACTTTACATTCGCAACTGGCTCCTGTAATGGCGACAATCGCGCTGCCGTCGAATTCCAGGGAAGCGCCTACCAGCGTCATCTCCAGCGTAGGAGTGTTCTCTTCGTTCCCCACCAGAAGATTGGCAATACGAAAAGACAATGGATCGGCAGCACCGGCGGGTGAAATGCCGAGGTGGGCGTAACCGTAGCGCCCAAGATCCTGAACGGTCGTAAAGAACCCCGGTTTTGACACCCGAATCCTCATGCAAGCTACCCTTTAGCGCGACTGTAACATTTCGTCGAAGGTCTTGCGATCAACCGGCGAGAACCTCATCCTGTCACCCGGCTGCAAGCGGGTTGGCGGCATTCGCGCAGGATCGAACATGCGCACTGGTGTCCGTCCAATAAGCTTCCAGCCTCCGGGAGAATCGACGGGATAGATACCTGTTTGACTGCCGGCAATTCCGACACTCCCGCCAGCAATGGCAGGCCGGGGAGTCGTGAGCCTTGGAGTATGTAGAATTTCCGGCAGTCCGCCAAGATAGACAAACCCTGGAGAAAACCCGAGGAAATACACAATGTAAGTTACGCTGGAGTGTAATCGTACGACCTCTTCCTTTGGAAGTCCCGCGCGACGTGCGACGTCAGGCATATCGAGAGCAAACTCCGCGTCATAGCAGACCGGAATAGTAACGATGTCAGGATTGCTGCCGGCCTCGGAATAACGTGTGCTGGTGAGTTTTTGAATGTCTGACGACAGTTCGTCGTGAGTCAGTTGGAGGGGATCAAAGTCGATGAGAAGCGACGCGTATCCCGGATGGAGGTTGCGAATGCGTGGATCCTGGCGAGCCTGCAAAGCGTGAAACAGTCCGATCACCTGGTCGTGCAGCTCGGGCGAAATCGCATTTCCAAAGACAACCAGCAACGATGCGTCGCTCGCCGGGATGATCTTCATATCTGCGATCACCTTTCATGGCAAGAATAGACGATCTCTGTCAGCAGGGCATTTGTTTGGCGACAAGCCGCGCTGTCAGTTATGGTCTTTGTCATGGCCGCAAAGACCTTCTCCAGCATTGTTCTAACCATCATCACTTCTGTAGTGCAAGCTCAACAGCCGGCACAGCCGGTTCCGGCATCGGTCATGACCGGGTTTAACGCCATCCAGGAATCCGACTTGCGAGCAGACCTTACATTTCTTGCTTCGGATGCACTGCAGGGGCGGATGTCGCTACAGCCGGGCGACGATGTCGGTATTCGATGGATCGTCTCGGAATTCGCCAAAGCCGGACTCAAGCCTGCAGCCGACGGCAACTACCTGCAGCCGGTGCCGCTGATCGAATACCACGCCGACCGCGCCCAAAGTTACGTGGCTTTGGAGCGCAATGGTGCCCGGACGCAATGGCAGTTTCCGGCCGCCTATGGAGCTTTTCCCCGGGACGTGGACCTTACTGGTGACGTAGTTTTCGCCGGCTTTGGGATTACCGCTCCGGAACTGGGTTATGACGATTACCAGGGCATCGATGTTCATGGCAAGATTGTGCTGGTCTTTGACCACGAGCCGCAGGAAACCGATGCCGCCTCGATCTTCAATGGCACCGGCAATACCCGCTACGCCACCACCCGTGTAAAGGCGATGAACGCGCAGGCGCACGGCGCTCTCGCGCTCTTGATTGTGGCTGAACCCAATCGCAAGCACCCATCAAACCAGGAGCGTCAGGCCCGGATTGGCGGTTCTGCTACGCGCGCCGTTCCCATTCCCTCCCAGGCGCTGGTCGACGACGTGCTGCAGACGCCTGTAGCAATCGTTTCCGACGCCGTAGCGCGCGAGATTCTGGCAACAGCCGGTGCAACACCATCGGATCTGCAGACTGCGATTGACCGTGACCTGAAGCCGCAGGCTCGCCTGCTTCCTGATACCAGAGTCGTGCTGCATTACAGGAACACCGACGCTCACCGCGGAACCAGCTACAACGTGGCGGGGCTACTGGAAGGAAGTTCGGCTTCGCTGAAGGCAGAAACCATTATCATCAGCGCGCATCACGATCATGAAGGGATGAGCGGCAGCGAGATTTGGCACGGCGCCGATGACAACGGCTCCGGTACCGTCGGAGTGGTAGAACTTGCACACGCCTTCGCGGTCAATAAGGTCAAGCCAAAACGTTCCATCCTGTTCGTGGTCCTTGCCGCTGAGGAACGTGGCTTGCTG
>CAZDYZ010001135.1:0-4611 GCA_964509525.1 uncultured Acidobacteriaceae bacterium | reverse complement strand
GTCGCCATATCGTGGAGCAGCGGAAAGGACAGCGCTTGGACGCTACACGTGCTCCGGCAGCAGCCTGACATTCAGGTGACCGCGCTGGTTACGACCTTCAATTCGGAGGCGAACCGCGTGGCGATGCATGCAGTCCGCCGGGCCCTGGTGGAAGCACAAGCCGAACAAACCGGACTTCCTCTGTGGGCAGTGGAACTGCCGTGGCCGTGTTCCAACCTGGAGTATGAAGAGCAGATGCGGGCCGTGTGTCGGCGTGTGACAGCTGAGGGAATCACAGCTATCGCATTCGGAGACCTTTTCCTTCAGGACGTTCGCGATTACCGAGTGCGGCAATTGCAAGGGACGGGACTAGAACCTTTGTTTCCTCTCTGGCAAATGCCCACGGAACAATTGTCTCGCAATATGGTCGCAGGGGGCGTGAAAGCAAAGATTACGTGCGTGGATCCCTCGAAGCTCGCGAAGTCCTATGCCGGTCGTGACTACGACCTGCAATTGCTACAGTCTCTGCCACCCGGGATCGACCCCTGTGGCGAGAACGGAGAATTTCACACCTTCGTCTGCGATGCGCCGGTGTTCTATCGCCCTATCGGAGTACGGACGGGAGAAGTAGTCGAGCGCGATGGATTTATATTCGCCGACGTGTTACCGCAATGACCGCTATCTGAGATGGGGTGCCCATTTGGTCAGAACGCAATCCAACTCGTGACTACGGATAGTGACTTTTTGTGCCGGCTCGACGAAACTCTTCTCGGAAGTCCCTTCTCAGGCCAACTTCCACCATTCGGAAGTGATCACCGAACTCCTGGTAAACAGCAAACCGGACATGTTTGTACTAGCCTCGACACGTCCAGTGATGCAACTCCTAGACCCCGCGTTGAAATGGTCGTTTCCTGTTAAGCCTCGCTCGAGGTGAGCTACGTAGAGGCGGCGTGGACTTTGGTACCGTAGGCAAGGCTGGCGTACCAATTACCTCGGCCTTGCGGAGTGAGGTCCATGAAGTGCCAGATAGGAGTGAGGAGATCGATGCCACGCTCCTGAATGTCGGGCGCCATCCTAGGGTGCGCTGTGTAAAAGTGACGCAGGGCACCCTTGGTGTCGCTCGTGAAAACGGAAACTGTTGAGTCCTGACCGCCTTCGCGGTCTTCGCTGCCTAAGTCGTATTTGAAAGTGTTGTTGCCTGCGCTTAGGAGGCGCAGCTTGTCCCAGCCACGCTCGCGAGCGTGGGCGCGCAGAATCGGTAGATCGGCGGCGGCGACAACAGCGAAGTCAAGATTCTGAGCGAGATGATGGGCGACACCGTTAGCAGCGTCGAGCCATGCGGTGCACATGGGGCAAGCCTTAGTCTGCCTTTTTCCGAACATGAAGTGATAGATGACGAGCGAGCGGTTGGGCTTGGTGAAGAGTTCGCTGAGGCGGACGGTGCGCACAGGCGCATCACCAGCGTTGAGGTCACTTGGACCCTCTTCAAATTGATAGTCCTGAATAGGAATACCTTCAGGAAGATTGCGGCGCAGCTCAGCGACGCGTTCGCGCTGGCGCATGAGCTCGATTTCGGCAATGCGAAGCTCCTCGCGCTTGGTCAGGTACTCGGAAGATTCATTGGTCAAATTGGTTTGCCGAAACGTTCCATCAACTACTGTGTGAACCATGATGGTTGCCTCCGCGTGTCATTTCTCACGCAGTAATGAGATGCAATCGGTGGGTTACCCGGATTCCCTCGCATCTTCTTGAAGACAGCAATATGGAGTGGAATGGACGGTCATCTTCGCCCTGGATCAAGTGCAGAATCAACATCTGTGCGTCCTGTGAACACCCGATGTACTGCAATTCGCAGGTAGTTCGGCGTGAGCAGAAAGTAAGTCAACGTCACGACGATATCTTTACTTCCGGTTTGTTCGTGGTTGGTCGGCAGTCCTTCCCCGATACGCATAATGGAAGGTTTGCCGGTTATTTGGACGGCAAGGGGTTTGGAGTGCCATCGTCTGATTTCGACAGTTGCCAGCATCAAAACGCAGATCCTTCACCTCGATCCGGATGACAAGCTCGCTTGATAGTGGAGGTAGATCATCTGCCCGATGTGCAGCTGCATGTGGCTCTCGCACACCAGAACAATGGCGAGACGATTCGAAGCGTCGGTCCCTGTAGCCGAATACGGCTTCGACCAGTCGTCAATAGACTGGGAGCGAATCGTTTCCACCACCATGGCCACCGCGGTGTCAAACCGTTTCAGCGCCTCCTCTTTCGACGGCGGATTCGCATCGGTAAACTCGCGTGGCCGGTCGCGCACGTAGCCGGTATTCGCGATCTCCGCACCGACGTAATAGTTCAGATTCCCGGTGAGATGCAGGGTGAGGTGGCCAAAGCTGTTTCCGAAGGGAAATGGTTTCTGCCAGAACTGGCTCTCGGAGAAAAATGCGGCCAGTTCGCGAATGCGGGCCGCGTGGGCGGTGTAACGATCAACCAGGGTCGAGTTGAGCGTCAAGCCAAAATCAAGCATTGTTGCACCTCTCTGATTCTAATCATTATCATCAAGGCACAGTCGTCTCTGCTGACCAGGACAGTCACGGTGCCACCGCCAGGGGAATGGACGATCCTCGGCAGCTTAGGAAGCTTCCAGATGGATCACTAGCGTTAAATCCGAATTACGCTCCAACCCCTCAATGAACTTCTACCGCGTGAGGGAGGAATAGGTCGCCGCTCACTTGATAGTCATAAACTTGTGTGGCTGCCCGCCCAAGCTCATTAAACTCATGCGAGACCGTGCGAGCGAGCGTGGGTGTGGCGGGCAAGATACGGCTCGTGTGCAAGAGCAGCCAGTTGGTTACCGGTGAGTTCCTGGTAGACTTTGGCGACTTGCGATGGGAAACCATCATCCGAACCTGCGTCGCGATTGCTGACAAAGCGCGCGATCTGCGCATTCGATTTCAGCGTCACCCGGATCGCTTCGATCTTAGCCTTGGCCTGGTCAGACGGAATGTTGGTCATAACCGTGCCCACCTGCTCCCGGAGGACCCTGAAAAACCTGCTGGTCGTCCAAAACCGTTCCCGTCGAGCGCGGACCGTGACCTGTGCATACAATCTTCGCATCGAGTTTCCGGGCCGCATCCAGCGTCGCTACCCACTTGCCCACGTCTCCGTCACCCACATAGTTGTATGGTCCGTTCACACACATGTCGCCCGTGAACAGGATACGCTCCTGCGGCAGCCAAGCCACCGCATCGCCATGCGTATGCGCCACGCCCAAGTGCATCAGCTCGACCCGATGCTTGCCGTCATCAAAAATCAAGTCCTTGGAGAAGAGAACGGACGGTGGTTTGAGCTTAGACGCCTTTACGTCAGCGCGATCCTTCATTGCTGCCTCCCATCTGCCCGGTTGGTGTCCGTAATAGCCCGTTTCGTATTGCTTCATTTCCTGGATCACGCCCGTATGAGCAACTGGCACGCCGCCGTTTTCCACAAAAACCTGATTCCCATAAGCATGGTCACCATGATGATGCGTATCAAAAGCAAACCTTATCGGCTTGTCGGTCAGGGCGCGAATCTTGCTGATAATCAACTTTGCCCCTGCAGGATAATTTGCATCGATTACCAGCACGTAATCTTCAAACATGATCCAACCGTTGTTGCAGACGGCATCGGCAGTATCGGAGACTTGCCCTTCGTGAAAATAAACATCAGGAGCCACGAGATCCGTCTTGGCAGCTTCGGCCATGCCTTCGGGCATTGGTCCCGCTAAAAGCTCCGCCTCAGCCGCGAGGCTTAGAAATGCGCTCCCTCCAATTAGGAACTCGCGCCTGTTGACATTGCACATGTCCCCTCCTGTTTTCTCGTTCGGCGGACTGGATCCCTTCGCTCTTGAAAATGATGGTCCGGAAACCATTTCGAGCCGGATTATACGCTGGGTAGCCAGGAAAAGTCGGCTGGCGGGGAAGAACGAATGGACTGTGCGAACGCCGCAGGCGGAGCAAGTTCACCGTAACTGTTGCAAAAAATCCCCATTACACTCAGTGACGCCGCGCGGGGTTTTGTGTAATCGGCTGTGGTGTTGAAAAACTCTTTCGCAAACGATTTTCGCGAGAAACATCGCGCCAGGACGCCCTATAAACGTTTCATTTGCAGTCGGGGATACATTTGCCTTTATCCGAGTCCCTGCCAATCGACTTCTTCAGTACCCGCGGCTGTTATCGCCAGTCATATCCAGCTTCGAAGTTGTTCACGCCACCTATAATTAGCGGCACAAATTTACAAGAGGCTTAGATGACCCTGGCCCTTTGCCACGTGTTCTCGACAATTGTGGCACTTGCTGAAATGTCGTCTTCTCATACGGCGCAGCATCTAGCGCTAACATTCAGATGTTTGGGGTAGTGACCTATGAAGTGTCTCGCCGTTTTGATTGCATTTCTAGTGCTCTTGAGCCCGGGACTTACAGCGCAGACGAGTTCGTCGTTGATCGAAGACACGGCATGGACCGAAGTTCGTGACGCCATCGCCGGTAAAACCACCGCGATCTACTACGCCAGCAGCACCGAACAAGACGGTCCCGGTGTGGCAACCACGGCGGTCCGGCGCAATCTCGCCTGGCAACATTTGCGGAGGAGATGAACAAAGATT